>NZ_VHTC01000047.1:0-19233 GCF_013048685.1 Vibrio sp. A8-1 | reverse complement strand
TCAGTTCTGAGTGAAATCATCACGTCAGTCGTTGAGAAGAAACCGTACCCGAACGTTTTTGATCTATAAACTGCACATGCTTCTTCAGGCATGGTAAGTCAAGATACCTCGGTGAACGCTTACAAATGTCATTCAATACGCCTGTTTTTTTATCTGGTCTTAATAGACTGTAAAAGAATTACCAGTGAAATTGACCATGAATCGGACAATGATCACTCAGTCGGTAGCGCAGCACTTCATCGTTAGGAAAAATCATTTGTTGTACTTGCTGATAGCTCACTTGGCTACTGACAATGATATGATCAATTAACGAACGAAAACGGTGTAGTTTATCTGGCTGACGGCGAGAGCGAACTTGGCAGCGTGCGGGCGTTTCTTGAGTCGCGAGTTGCACTGGCTTGTTTAACTCTTGGTTAATTATTTTCCATAGCCAATCCCCTTGGTAGGCGAGATTATGATTGAAATCTCCTAAGATCATAAACGCGTGTTGATGACGCTCTCGCTCTTGTAGCCAACGATTGAGTGCTTTGCCCTGAGTTTTTAAAATTTGGCAACTGTCAGTATTGGGATGGAAGGCTCCAGCGCATCCAGCTTTTAAATGCACTGAAAGCAAGTGGATCTCGTTCGGATTATCAGGATAGAGAATCACATACGTGGCGAAGCGCAGTTTATGATTAGCCCGTCCATAGAGATCAATATCAGCTGGTGTATCAAAAGGGATCGTTGATTTGATAGCAAAACCTGTATATTGATTGAGTTTACTGAATTGATGCTGCTGATGTTGTGGCATGGCGCGTTCAGATAAAACAATTCGATACTCATTACCCACCACCTTTTGGATGGCAGCAATACTATCCACTTCTTGAAAAGCCAGTACATCAGGGCTGAAACGCTGAAAATGTCGAGACAAGGCTTGAAAATCCGCTTCGCTACGTTTGCCCTTATCGTCAGGCGCATCGGGATTTAAGGTCAGCCATTCTATATTCCAGGTTGTGATACTGATCGGTTGTGCATAGCCACAAAATGAGCTGAGCAACACCACACACAGAGTCAATCGTGACAGAAATCGGGTTATCATGGTTATTTTCATCCGTTGAATCTTAAGTCCTTAGCCTAGCAGGCTTTTTAAAAAATCAATACGTTGTTTGAGAAAATGCCTATTTTCATCGTTTCTCAATAGATTGCGATCTCTGACCTCAATATCGTCGTCTTCTTGTCCATGGTCTGGTTTTTATTGATCTAAATCAATACGCCTCATGGCGGCATTTCGTCTAATATGCCACAACATATTGTGTTAGCGGTGCAGACTTTTATCTATATGGTGTATTTGTGGATAAGCGTGTGGATATTCTGGGTAAGGAGATATCATGAAACCAATCGTAATCAAGCGTGACGGCTCTAAAGCGTCGTTTAGCCGAGATCGTATTCAAGCGGCGGTAGAAAGCGCCGCTGATCAAGTCACCAGCGAGATTGCTATTTATGCACTCAATGTCGCGTTAGCGGTTGAATTACAACTTGAGGGACAGCAGCAGGTTCATATTGCTGAGATTCAAACCTTGGTTGAAAATGAACTGATGCAAGGGCCGTATAAAGGTTTGGCTCGCTCCTACATTGAATATCGTCACGATCGCGATATTGCCCGTGAAAAGCAGAGTACGCTAACCAAAGAAATTGAAGGTCTGATTGAAGAAAGTAATGCCGATCTACTCAATGAGAATGCCAATAAAGACGGTAAAGTGATCCCAACTCAGCGAGACTTATTAGCGGGGATTGTTGCTAAACATTACGCCAAAACCCGAATTCTCCCCCGAGATATTGTACAAGCCCATGAGCAAGGTGATATCCACTATCACGACCTTGACTACGCGCCATTTTTCCCAATGTTTAACTGCATGCTGATTGATTTGCAGGGGATGCTTACTCATGGTTTCAAGATGGGTAATGCTGAGATTGATACACCGAAATCGATTTCTACCGCCACGGCAGTAACCGCGCAAATTATCGCCCAAGTCGCTAGCCATATTTACGGTGGCACCACAATCAACCGCATTGATGAAGTGCTTGCCCCTTACGTGACGGCAAGCTATCACAAACATTTGGCGATTGCCGAAGAGTGGCACATTGCTAATGCACAAGATTTTGCTATGTCTCGTACCGAGAAAGAGTGTTACGACGCCTTCCAATCGCTGGAATATGAAGTCAATACCTTGCACACGGCTAATGGGCAAACCCCTTTTGTCACGTTTGGTTTTGGCTTAGGTACGTCGTGGGAAGCACGCTTAATTCAGCAATCGATCTTAAAAAATCGTATCGCTGGGCTTGGTAAAAATCGTAAAACCGCCGTATTCCCGAAATTAGTCTTTGCGATTAAACAAGGTTTGAACCATAAACCCGGTGACACCAACTACGATATTAAGCAGCTGGCTTTAGAGTGCGCGTCGAAGCGTATGTACCCCGATATTCTTAATTACGACAAAGTGGTTGAAGTCACGGGTTCATTCAAAACCCCAATGGGTTGTCGAAGCTTCCTCAATACATACCAAGAGCAGGGCGAGCTTGTTCATGAAGGGCGTAATAACTTAGGTGTAGTGAGTTTAAACCTGCCGCGTATCGCACTGAAAGCCAAGGGGGATTTGGACCAGTTCTATCGTTTGTTAGATCAGCAATTACTGCTGGCTCGTCGAGCCTTAGAGACTCGTATTAGTCGTTTAGAGAATGTTAAAGCGCGGGTCGCGCCGATTCTTTATATGGAAGGGGCTTGCGGTGTTCGTTTGCAAGCCGATGATACGATTGCGCAAATTTTTAAAGATGGCCGAGCGTCTATTTCGTTGGGTTATATTGGTTTACATGAAACCATTAATGCGTTGTTTGGTTCACAACAGCATGTTTATGATAGTCCGGCTTTACGCGATCACGCGTTAACTATTATCAGTCGCATGCGTGCGGCAGTGGATCAATGGAAAGAAGAGACTGGCTACGCGTTCAGCTTGTACGCGACGCCCAGTGAAAATTTGTGCAGCCGTTTCTGCCAAATTGACAGCAAAGAATTTGGGATTATTGCTGGAGTAACTGATAAGGGCTATTACACCAATAGTTTTCACTTAGATGTAGAGAAGAAAGTTAATCCATACGATAAAATTGACTTCGAAATGCCATACCCAGCGATATCCAGTGGTGGTTTTATCTGTTATGGCGAATTTCCTAATATGCAGCTCAATATTGAAGCATTGGAAAACGTCTGGGATTACAGTTATAGCCGAGTGCCATACTACGGCACCAATACGCCGATAGATGAGTGTTATGAGTGCGGATTTACCGGTGAATTTTCTTGTACCAGCAAAGGCTTTGTTTGTCCTAAATGTGGTAATCATGACTCTGCAAAAGTATCGGTCACGCGCCGAGTTTGTGGTTATCTCGGTAGTCCGGATGCAAGACCGTTTAACTTCGGCAAACAAGAAGAAGTCAAGCGCCGAGTGAAACACCTATGACGGCTTTTATCATCAGATCAACAGCGGTTGAGCTATGAATTATCATCAATATTATTCCGTTGATGTGGTGAACGGGCCGGGGACACGCTGCACTTTGTTTGTTTCTGGCTGTGTGCATCAATGTAAAGGTTGTTATAACCAAAGCACTTGGTCGTTGACTTCTGGTTTGCCGTTTACTGACCAGTTGGCCGATCAGATCATTGCTGATCTCAACGACCAGCGCATTATTAAGCGGGGTTTGTCACTGTCCGGTGGCGACCCTTTGCATCCGAGTAATGTCTCTACCGTTTTAGCTTTGGTGCAACGAGTTAATCAGGAATGCCCGGGCAAAGATATTTGGTTATGGACGGGTTACCGTTTATCAGAATTGAACGCTCAACAACGTCAAGTACTCGATCATATTGATGTATTAATTGATGGTAAGTTTGAGCAAGATAAAGCCGATCCCAGTTTACCGTGGCGGGGTAGCCATAATCAGGTGATACATAGTTGTAAAGTGTAAAAATTACTTTCGGTTTTATGGTTTCTGGTGTTTACTTGAAAGTCATTACTTGAATTTCAAAGGGTTGTGACTTTCATGCTAGACCATTTATCTGAACCAGTATTAGATCCTATTCTTTCTCTCTCCGTCGCTTTTCGCCAAGATCCCCGTCCTGAAAAGGTCGATTTGGGGATTGGCGTTTATAAAAATAGTCAAGGCCAAACACCGATCATGCAGGCGGTGCAACTGGCTCAGCAAAAGGTGATCCAGACTCAAACCACTAAATCCTACGTTGGGCTTGCCGGTTGTGAAGAGTTTAACCACAGTATCACGCAATTGGTCTTGGGTCATGAACACTCATTATCTGACCGTTTAACCACCATTCAGACTCCCGGAGCCAGTGGCGCATTGCGCATGTTGGGGGATTTAATGCGTGTTGCTCAGCCCGATACGACGGTGTGGTTAACCAATCCAAGCTATATTAATCATAAACCAGTCATGGAAGCGGCAGGATTAAAAGTAAAATACTATGCTTATTTTAGTCCGGAGACCAAAATGGTTGATCTTGCTGCCATGATGAGCGATCTGGCTCAGGCAGGACCGAAAGATGTGGTGTTACTGCATGGCTGTTGCCATAACCCGACAGGAGCGGATATTGATTTTTCCGTCTGGCAGGCGATAACGGAATTATCACTTAAACAAGGTTTTACTCCATTTGTGGATATCGCTTACCAAGGCTTTGGTGAGTCACTTGAAGGCGATGCTCAAGGTGTGCGTTATATGGCGCAGCGGGTAGAAGAGATGCTGATTACTACTTCGTGCTCGAAAAACTTTGGTTTGTATCGTGAACGGACTGGAGCGGCAATCGTATTAGGTAAAAACGCTCAGCAGGTCGCCAATGCGCGAGGCAAAATGTTGACCCTAGCACGAGCCACTTACACCATGCCACCTGATCACGGTGCGGCTTTGGTGAAAACCGTATTACAAGATGAAAAGTTAACCAACCTTTGGCTGCAAGAATTGACAGAAATGCAGCAACGATTGTTAAGCCTTCGTCAAACCTTGTGTAATGAGTTGAGAAATCAACACAATACGTCACAATTCGACTTTATCCAAAGCCACAAAGGGATGTTTACTATGCTCGGTTTTAGTCCAGAACAGATGGGTCGTTTACGCGATCAGTTCGCGATTTATGCGGTGGCTGATGGTCGAATTAATATCGCCGGTCTAACGGAGAAAGACATCCCTTATGTAGCAGAGGCGATCGTTAGCGTGTCATAACAGTAGTTGAATGAGGTAAATGAATGAAACAACCATGGAAAATCCTTCTAACGTTGCTGCTTAGTGGGGGGTTAGTTGCTTGTGCGATGGTTCCTTCTTCTGAGCAAACTGAAACCTCAGCCCAAATTGAGCAACCCGAACCAGAAACGGAATCTGCAAAACCGGAAGTAGAACCACCAGAGATTGTTGAGCCCGAGGTGCCTGCGGCGACCAAAACATCCGATGGTAAACTGATTTTTGGTGAAAAAGAGTGGGTTTATGTACCGGCAATAGAAGAGAGCTTTCGGGCTCGCATCGATACCGGAGCAACCACATCTTCGATTAGTGCAGTCGATGTTGAAGCTTTTGAACGGGATGGAGAAGATTGGGTCAAGTTTCGTATTGAACATGATGGAATAAAAAGTGGTGAGATCAATTTACCTGTTGAACGTTGGGTACGCATTCGTCAATCGTCCGATAACAGTTATCAGCGTCGTCCGGTGGTGATGATGTGGGTACAACTTGGAGAGATGAAAGATCATACTCAATTCACTTTAGCCAATCGAACCCATCTCACCTTTCCTATATTGTTAGGGCGGAGCTTTTTTAGGGATGTGGCGGTGGTTGATGTAAGTCGTGAATATGTCCAAGGTAAGCATCAATAACATCTACAGTGGTAGAAGTAATGAAACAAAAAAGTCAGCGTATCGCTGACTTTTTGCTTTTTTGAACAAGGAGCACAGAGCCTGATGGCTTGCACCATGGTTGAGAGGTTTAAGCTTGAACGGCTTGTGTACTTGCCGCTGCGCGTGATTTTAAAAACGCATAGCCTACACCGGTCACGATAGTACCAGCAGCGATCGCGACCAAATACATCAATACTGGCGTGATGGCATTCGGGATCAACAAGACAAATAGTCCACCATGCGGTGCCATGAGTTGTGCACCAAACAGCATGGATAGTGCTCCGGTTAATGCACCGCCCACCATACATGCCGGGATAACTCGCATGGGGTCTTTGGCTGCAAAAGGAATTGCCCCTTCAGAGATAAAACACAAGCCCAGTACAAATGAGGCTTTGCCTGCTTCACGTTCACTTGCGGCAAATTTATTTTTGGCTAAGAACGTGGCAAGGCCCATCCCTAATGCAGGTACCATCCCTGCCGCCATGATCGCAGCCATGGGCGCATAGGTGTTTGACGCTAATAGACCAACACCAAAAGTATACGCCGCTTTGTTGACTGGGCCACCTAAGTCAAAGCACATCATCGCACCAAGAATAATGCCTAATAACACGGCATTGGTGGAACCCATGCTATTTAAAAACTCAGTCAGCGCCGACATGATGCCTGAAACTGGCCCGCCGACGATATAAATCATCACTAAACCGGTGACTAAGCTGGCGATAAACGGAATGATTAAAATCGGCTTAAGCGCTTCCATTGACTGAGGCAAGGAGACATTATCAGCAATCCATTTTGCACTATAACCGGCGATGAAACCGGCCGCGATACCGCCTAAAAAGCCAGCGCCCGTTGAGCTAGCGAGCATGCCACCAATCAGACCAGGTGCCAGACCAGGACGGTCGGCAATCGAAAAAGCAATATAACCAGCCAGTACGGGGATCATCAATGCAAAGGCGGATCCACCACCTATGGTCATCAAAGCGGCGGCAAGGGTGCCTTCTTCTTTAAAAGCTTCAATACCAAACACGAAAGAGAGGGCGATCAATAAGCCACCAGCAACGACCACAGGGAGCATATGTGAAACCCCAGTCATCAGGTGTTTATAGACGCCTTTTTTCTCGTCACTAGACGATGCACTACTTGATCCTGAGTGTTGGTAAGTGGTGGCTTGGACCAAGGCTTTATCCATCTCTTCAGCGGTTTTCTTAAGAGCGGGGCCAGTTTTGGTGCGATACAGCGCTTTACCATTAAAGCGCTCAAGAGGCACTTCAATATCGGCGGCAATAATCACTAAATCGGCCTCGGCAATATCTTGCTCAGTGAGTTGATTTTTGGCACCGACCGAGCCACGAGTTTCGACTTTGATTTGGTGGCCGCGGCGTTTGGCTTCTTCTTCCAGCGCTTCCGCTGCCATAAAGGTATGAGCAACACCGGTTGGACACGCGGTGATAGCGACGATCTTTTTCACCGCTGACGCGTTTGATCTACTGGGTGCAGTGGTGGTCACGGCTGAGGCGTTCAGTACTTTGGCTTGTTCTACTGCTGTGGTTAAGTACGTGCTCGGATCGCTGGTGCAGGCTGAAATCTCACTTTGGTAGAATTTTTTACCGACAAAACGCGAGGTATCGACCGGCGTATTAGCAGCAATGATCACCACTTCAGCTTGAGCAATATCGGCCTCGGTTAAGGTTGTCGTGTCGAGTATCGAAGAGTGACACTCGACAGTGGCATTCCAGTTCAGTGATTTCGCTGCTTGTTCTAATAAACCGGCGGCGATAATGCTATTGGCAACCCCGCTGGGGCATGCGGTAATGATGGCAATATTCATAGTGTTGACCTTTTGTCGTTAATGGTTAGTTCATAGACTAATCAATGGTTTACCCTAGTAACTTAAGACGATGGCGGTTTTAACAGCTCGGTATATTTTTTCTACCCAGTTACCTCGCTGTCGTTGGTGACTGCTTTCGTCAAGTCGTGTGGTTATAATTGGATATCGTTTTGTAGAGCTGTGACTTTGTTGATGTCAGGAACGCCAACGCCCACCTGCGTTACCGCAAGAGCGGATAGCGCGGTTGCAAAGGTGATCAATGACGATTTATCCATATTTTGCATATGCCCCCAACACAAACCGGCCACTAAGGTATCGCCAGCACCGACCGTGCTCACGACCGGCATTTTGGGTGGTTTGGCGTGTAGCCATTGGCCTTGATTAAGCCACATCGTGCCTTGTGCCCCCATGGATACCACAATATTAGCGATACCTTTATCGGCGAGTTGTTGAGCGGCGGCTTGACACGCTTCAGGGGTATGCAGAGGGTGGCCAACAAACTGAGCCAGTTCTTCTTCATTGGGTTTAATTAACCATGGCTTTGCATCGACTCCGGCGATTAGAGCCTCACGGCTGCTATCAAACAGCACTTTTTTACCCAGTAAGCCCAGTTGCTCAATCCATGTTGCGCAGCGCTGTGGGGAGAGACCGGATGGTAGACTGCCTGCAATGATGAAGTACTCGTGATCATCAGCGAGCTGGAACAGTCTCTGCTCGAACCGTTGAATATCTTGTTCATTGACATGAATACCAGGGAAATTGATGTCACTGACTTGACCAGATTGTTCGACCAATTTGACATTAATTCGTGTCGCTCCAGGTAGACGAATAAACTGATCGTTTGCGCCTATTTCAGCAAAGAGTTGACAAAACATTTCTTGGTTATCTTGACCAAGAAATCCTGTCACCGTGACTTGAGCACCAAGATCGCTGAGCACTTTGGCTACATTGACCCCTTTACCCGCCGCATGTAATGAACCTTGTTGAACTAAGCTCACGGAACCAACATGCATTTTTTCCATGCTGCCAGTGAGATCAAGTGCTGGATTCAAGGTAATGGTAACGACTTTCATACTCATCATCGGCTCCTTAATGCTCACCAAGACCGGATTTAATCGCTGCGCCAATCGATTCAAGGGCAAGGGCGGCATCTGGCCCTTCAGCGCTAAATTGCAGTTGGTGGCCGTGTTTCACTCCTAGGGCGATAACTTTCATTAAGCTTTTCGCGTTGGCCGCTTTACCATCACCATCTAAATTGACCACCTTGATGTTGGCTTGAAATTTCTTCGCTTCTGCCACGAGCATGGCGCCGGGACGAGCATGCAAACCATGTGAATTGGTAATTTTAAAGATCGAGGTTTCAACATTCGCGTTGTTTTCTGGGTGGCTAGAAGCAGCTTGGGCGTTGTCTTGAGAAAATAACGCGACCAATTGATGGGCATCCGCTTGTAATAATTGCTCTTGCTGCTGGTTGAAGACAAGCTGGGTGATGATATTAAGAAACGAGCGATGGGTATCATTACAAGCGGCAATCGCGATCAAAGCTTTGACAGCAATGCCTTGGTACTCACAATGATTAGCGGTAGAAACAAATGACATCGCGCTGCGCGTCACACTTTGGTTACTGCTGATTAACCATAACCCTTTGCCTAAATGGGTAGGGGACTTGGTGACCAGATCGGCGACAAAAGCACTATCAGTACAGCCAGTATTTTTCAGTAAACCACCCGCCACCGCGGTCATTTGCAGCATGTCACTGGCAGGGAAGTGCAGTTGAATCAAAGCAGGATCAAAATCAGCGGCAAATTGCACTTCGCCATTGAGTAGTGCGACTAAATCACTCGCTTGTTGTACTTGTTTGAGCTGATTCTCAACGCCATCGGCAGAGAGCACCTTGGTCAGTTGCTTTAATATGCCTAAATGTTCATCGGATTTGGCTGCAATACCAATCGCGACATAGACGATATTACCCTCACCCCAATCAACGCCGTTGGCAAAATGATGCACGGTGACGCCAGTCTGCTTAACCAGTTCGCGAGTTTCAATCGTGCCATGGGGAATGGCGATACCGCTGCCTAAAAAAGTTGAATTTTGCGCTTCGCGGTTAAGCATACCTTGAACATAGCCTGACTCGACCAGTTGTTTTTCAGTAAGGTCTGCCGCGATAGCACGAATGGCATCTTGTTTGTTCGAGGGTGTCTGCGCTAATCGAATATCTTGCGTAGAGAGTTGCAACATGTTTGGCCCCTTAGCCAGAAATGGCTTGTGTTGATAATGCGAGTCGCTTTTTCTGACTATCCCCTTCCTACTTGAAGCTGCAGGGGGGCTATGTTCGTTCACCCCAATCATGGAGCCTATCTATGCTCATGGGGACTCACTCACTTGCCACCTACCTGCAACTCCAAGTTGTTTGGGTATAGAGTCGCATTATCGTGATTTATGATTAAGCTGAATCGTTTCAGCTTTAAGTTTAAAAAAATTTAGCAAACGCTATAGTTTATGAATCAGTCGCTTTCATTAGGTTTAGTCCAAAAAACTCGACTTAGCTACCAATTTAAACTTTTGCTGAATCCTTTCAGCTTTGATACTGAATCGATTCAGCTTATAATTCAACTCAATTAAGGATCAAAAAATTGTTTCTATGATCCCACGCACAGAACCCGAGTAGTGGATATGACACTAGATGAAATAGCCAAATTGGCAGGCGTCTCAAAAACAACGGCCAGCTATGTGATTAATGGCAAAGCGACCAAATATCGCATTAGCCAAAAAACTCAGCAAAAAGTGATCGCGATTGTTGAGCAGTATGATTACCGCCCAGATTTAGCCGCATCTTCGTTAAGAGCGGGCAATAGTCGCTCGTTTGGCTTGATTATTCCCGATTTAGAAAACACCAGTTATGCCAAATTAGCCAAATTACTTGAACACAATTCACGTCAAGCGGGTTATCAAATATTAATTGGCTGCTCTGATGATGATGCAGAAATTGAGAAAAATGTTGCCCATGCTCTCGTCTCTCGGCGGATTGATGCCTTATTTGTGGCCAGTAGCTTGGCGGATGCCAGCGAATTTTATTGGCAGGTTCAACAAGCGGGCACGCCGGTGATTGCCATTGACCGACCTTTGGATGATGAACATTTTCCTTGCGTGGTCAGTGAGGATTTTAGTGCCGCCTTTGAACTCACCCAATCGGTATTGAGCAATGAGGTGAAGTGCGTTGGTTTGATTGGCGCATTGCCTGAATTAAGTATCTCTCAAGAGCGGCAAATGGGCTTTGAATCGGCGTTGAAGCAGGCGAATAAGCAAATGGTTCTGGCTTATGGCGAGCACTTTAATCGCGAGGAAGGGCGGCGAGTGTTCGCACAGTGGTATGAGCAAGATAACATGCCCGATGCCGTGGTAGTGACGTCTTATACCTTATTAGAAGGGGTATTAGACGTATTATTAGAGCATCCAGCACTGATGGATAAACTAAGACTGGCGACCTTTGGTGATAATAGATTATTAGATTTCTTGCCAATTAAAGTGAACTCATTACCCCAGCAGTTTGAATTGATCGCCGATAGTGCGATGGCATTAGCTCTGAACGCCTCGGCAAAACGTTTTGCTAATGGTATTGAGTTAATTCCGCGTCGGTTGAAAGTGCGCCGCTGATTAATGAAAGCAATGATCTTATCCTAGCTTAAGGTTATCATAGGCTTAACATCACCTTTGCTTACAGGCTGGCAATGAAGTTTTTACACACTTCCGATTGGCATTTAGGCCGTCACTTTCACAATGTCTTTTTATTGGATGATCAACGGCAGGTCTTAAACCAACTTATCGATTATATCACTCTTCATCCGGTGGATGCGTTGTTGATCGCCGGTGATATTTATGACCGCTCAGTACCACCGACCGCCGCAATTGAGCTATTGGATGAAGTATTAACGCGCATTTGTCAGCAATTACAGACCCCAGTGATCATGATCCCTGGCAACCATGATGGCGCGAAGCGTTTAGGTTTTGCCGCCAAACATATGCAGTCGTCTGGCTTGCATATTATCAGTGACTTTACGCAAATGTTACAGCCTGTGGTGCTTAGCTCAGAGCAAGCCGGCGAAGTGGCTTTTTATGGTATGCCTTATAGCGATCCTGAGCAGGTTCGTGATGCGTTTAAAAATAAGGTCAGCACTCATGATCAGGCACATCAATTTCTTTGTCAGCAGATTGTTGATACGTTCAATCCTGCCCAGCGTCATGTCTTGCTTAGTCACTGTTTTGTCGATGGCGCAAGTACCTCAGATTCAGAGCGACCGCTGTCGATTGGCGGCGCTGACTGTGTGAATCACCAGCACTTTTTACCCTTTGATTATGTTGCATTAGGGCATTTGCATCAGCCGCAATATAAAGGCCAAGATTATATTCGTTACAGTGGCTCGCTGATGAAATACAGCTTCTCTGAGCAATATCATAAAAAAGGCATGACTTTAGTGGAATTGAATCAAGAGGGTTTTGTGTCGGCACAACCGATCCCGCTCACCGCGCCCCATGATATGCGTGTTATTGAAGGAGAACTAGAGACCTTGTTGGCTCAAGGTCAGCAAGACCCTCATGCGGATGATTATCTACTGGTGCGTTTAATGGATAAGCACGCCATTTTAGATCCGATGGAAAAGCTGCGCAAAGTATACCCAAATGTGTTGCATTTAGAGAAACCGGGTATGTTAATGGATAGTGAGCAGCCAATGGGTCGAGCTCGTTTGGCGCGTGGTGAGCTGGATATGTTTCGAGATTTTTTTCTTGAAGCTAAGCAAGAGCCGTTAACGGAATTGCAAACACAGGCGATTAGCCAAGTCATTCAGTCACTCAAAAATCAGGAGTCAAATTAAGTTATGCGTCCAATTACTTTGACTCTGCAAGCTTTTGGCCCGTTTGCGAGCCAGCAAGTGGTCGATTTCAGCGCTTTTGGTCATGCGCCGCTTTTTTTAATCAATGGCCCAACAGGGGCAGGGAAAAGCTCGCTACTCGATGCGATATGCTATGCCTTGTATGGCGAAACTACGGGTAGCGAACGTTCTGGCGATCAAATGCGCTGTGATTATGCGCCTGATTCTGTTCTGACGGAAATAGAGTTTGTCTTTGAGCTGCATAATCGGCGGTTTAAGATCATCCGCAGCCCGGATCAGCAGGTGGCGAAACAGCGCGGTGAAGGCACCACTAAAAAATCTCATGCCGCGAGCTTAATCGAACGGTTCGCTAATGACGAAGAAAAGCTGCTGGCTCATAGCCCTAAGCGTGTTGCTTCTGCGGTGGTTGAATTAATTGGCCTAGATGTAAAGCAATTTCGTCAAGTGATGGTGATTCCGCAAGGTAAATTTCGTGAATTGTTAGTCGCGAACTCAAAAGAGCGCGAACAAATCTTTGGTCAGCTATTTCAAACCCATATTTATACGCAAATTGAACGGGAATTGTTTGAGCGAGCGGCAGAGATTCGTCGCCAAAAAGAGCAATTTGATCAGCAAATAAAAGGGGCGTTGAATGTTGTTGCTATGGCCAGTGAAGAGGAATTGCAGCAAGCACTGACCAGCGTTGAGCCAAGCTTAAAAAACAGCGAGCAAAGCCATCAACAAGCGCAGCAGAAGCTTGATGTTCTTAAGCAACAATGGCACGCGGGGCAAGAGTTACAAGCGAAATTTAGCCAGCAAGAGCAGTTGGCTTTAGAGCAAGCACAATTAACCGCGCAACAGGCTGAGATCGATGAGTGGCAAGTAAGATTGCAACAAGACCAAAAAGCGGCGCGGCTCGACTTACCTTATCAACAATTATCTGATGTACGGCAGCAATTGACGCTGGCTGAGCAAGCGCAAAAAACGCATCAACAAGCGGTGAGTCAAACACAGCAGCAAGTGACGGTGGCAACGGCAGCTTATCAGCAGGCAGATCAAGCCGCACAGCAAATTGATGCGCTCAGCCAACAGTTGTATCAACTGGAAAGCATGGGTAAAAAATGGGTTGAGTTAGAGCAACAACGGCATCAGCAGACTAACGCGTTAGCGGCGTTGAAGGCGGCGCAGACTCAGCATCAGCAGTTGAAAAAGCACCTTGCTGATTTAGAACAGCAGCGCCAAGAGCAGCAGCAAGCATTAGAACGGGTGATTAGCCAACGAAGCGGTCTGGAAACTAAACAGCTACAGTGTAGCCAACTGAATGAGCATATTCAGTTACGTGTCAAGCAGCAATCTTTAACCGAACAAATCAACCAGTTACAGCAAGCGTATCAACAAGCTGGGCAAGCTTATCAGCAGGCTCAGCAGCAAACGTTGCAGGCTAGCCAGCATGTCGATCAGTTGGAATTTTATTGGCACAGTAATCAAGCCGCAGAATTGGCACAGAAACTCGCACCAGGTAATCCATGTCCAGTCTGTGGTAGTGAGCATCATCCTCATATCGCACAATTTTCTGGTCAAGTGGTGAGTAAAGATCAGGTTCAGCAAGCTCGTCAGGCTCAGCAACATCATCAAGCGAATGAAACCGAACAACTGAAACAATACCAAAAGGCTGAAAACAATCTTAGTCATTATCAGCAGCAGCTCAAGCAGTTCGAGGAGCAAATCGAGCACAAGGCATTGCCAGAATTAACCGCATTGCAACATCAACATCAAGCATTAACTGCTGAAATTGAGCGTCTAACGCTGTTAAATCCGCAAGCCCTTGAGCATCAACTGAGCCAAGTGATGGTGGCCTTGCAGCAAGTTCAGTTACAACTTGAGCAGCAGCAACATAAAGTCGATCAAGCCAGTAAAACAGAGATTGAAGCACAAACCAAAGTCACCAGTTTACAAGCTGAAGTGGCTAGTGAATTTACTGATGCCGCTCAAGTGCGTGAAGCCTATGGACGGGTGAAAAAACAGATCACCGCGTTGCAGCAAGCTGAATTACAGGTTCGAACCCAGTTAGCTGCGGCTCAGCAGGCTTTATCTTCTGCTCAAGCAAGCTTAATCAGCGCCGAGCAGCAAGCAAAACGTTGGTTGGACAGTGAGCAGCGTTTAGCCCAGGAATGGCAAGCGGCGCTTAACGACAGTGCTTTTTCCTCGCTAGAGGATTATCTGCAGGCCAAGTTAGCAGAAGAGGCCCGCTTATCCATAGAACAGAAAGTTCGTCAATTTGAGCAGCACCGAGCGACGCTACAAGGCCAGTGGGATGCGTTGGCTAAGGAGTTGAACAACCAAACGCCGCCGAATCTCACCGAACTCAAGGCCGCGGTAGAACAGCAACAAGCCCATGTTACGCTTTGCTTGCAGCAGCTCAGTGAAGTTCGCTCACGTTACGACAGTTTACGCCAAGTGAGCGACAAGTTGGTTACGCTTTATCAGAACAATGTGCAACTTGAAAAAGAGTATCAAATTTACGGCACATTAAGTGATATAGCCAATGGACGCACGGGCGCTAAAGTCAGTTTGCACCGCTTTGTGTTAGGCGTGCTGCTTGATGATGTCTTAATTCAGGCTTCACAACGTTTGCAAAGAATGAGTAAAGGACGCTATTGGTTAAAACGTAAAGAAGATCGCGCTAAAGGTAATGCGGGTTCAGGGCTCGATTTAATGGTCGAAGATGGCTATACGGGAAAATGGCGCGATGTGGCGACATTATCGGGCGGAGAATCTTTTATGGCGGCGTTAGCATTGGCATTAGGTTTATCCGATGTAGTGCAAGCCTACAGCGGTGGGATTCGCCTCGATACTCTGTTTATTGATGAAGGATTTGGTAGCTTAGATCCTGAATCGTTAGATTTGGCAATCCAAACCTTAGTTGATTTGCAGCAAGGGGGGCGCTGCATTGGCATAATTTCTCACGTTGCTGAGCTCAAAGAGCAAATTGCTTTACGGTTAGATATCGTGACCTCAACCCTCGGCAGTAGCATTAAACTTGTTGTATAGTTCAAAGATAGGATAGAGGATTGATCAATGGATCATAGGCAGCGATAACTCATATGGATGCGGTAAAAAAAATATACCAATACGCAGAACCAAACTTAACATTAGTTGGATGGATGGGCTTCATCGGTTTTCCGATTTACTATTATGTATGGACTTACCTGTTTCCCCAAGGCTATGAATCGTTTTGGCTACGGGGATTTTGCTCGCTATTGTTTGCCGGAATTGCTTTTCGCCACTCATTTCCCAAAGCATTACAGCGCTATTTACCGTATTACTATCTGCTTTCAATAGGCTTTTGTTTACCTTTTTTCTTCTCTTTTATGATGTTGATGAACGATTGGTCGACAGTCTGGGCGATGTCTTTTATGGCATCGATTTTCTTGCATATTCTGCTAGTTCATGAAACTAAGGTGATGTTGCCACAAGCGATTATTTCCGTATTACTCGCTTACTTCTCGGTTTATGTTGTCGTTGATGCCGCCCCTAGTCAGATGATTTCTTGGACTTATGTACCTATTTTTATCTTTACTTATGTATTCGGTAATCTGTTCTACTTTCGCAATCAGGTATCACACGAGAGCAAAGCATCATTAGCAAAATCGTTTGGTGCAGGAATTGCACACGAAATGCGTAATCCACTCAGTGCGCTTAAGTCTTCTCTTGATGTGGTGCGTACTCTAGTTCCTTCCCCCCATTCAGGCCAAGCAACTCATATTATTAATCAACAAGATTTACAGCAATTGCATGAAATATTAAATGATGCGGATGAGGTGATTCATTCTGGTAATGAAACCATAGATTTATTGTTAACGTCAATTGATCAGCATCGTGTCTCAACGTCGACCTTTCGAAAATTATCCGCTGCTACGGTGGTTGAAAATGCTATTCATTCTTTTGCCTACAAACGGGCCGTTGATCGAGCAGCCGTTTCATTAACCGTTAATCAAGATTTTGATTTTTTTGGTAGCGATACCTTACTTAAGTTTGCGTTGTACAATTTACTGAAAAATGCTTTTTATTATCAAAGTAGTGAAGTGTTTACGATTAACATCGAATTGAATCGAGTCGATGAGCAGAATGTGATTACTGTCAAAGATAATGGGATTGGTATTGAAGCAGAACAGCTCGAAGAAATTTTTAAGGACTTCTATACCTTTGGTAAACATAATAGTTATGGGTTAGGGCTGCCTTTTTGTCGAAAAGTTATGCATTCATTTGGCGGTGAAATTATTTGCCATTCCGTCTTCGGTGAATGGACCCAATTTACCCTTCAGTTTCCAGATGTTGAATCCGAACGTATCAAACAGATAAAACACGATCTACTAAAATCTAAATCGATTTTATTGATTGGTGAACCGAGTTTATTAAGTCGGCATCTGAATGAACAAGCTTTTTATTTAGGGTTTACTTTGCATATGCTCACTCTCAGTCAAGCGATGCAAAAAGAAGCGTATGAATTTGAATTTGATCTTATTTTTATTGATTTAGCTCCATTTGAAACACAGTGGGATAAATTGAGCTTACTGGAAGGTCAATTACATTTTACTGAAGCCAGAATTAGTTATATTTATGACCAATCTAAGCGTTATCCTATTAATATCTCTCGTTACTTAACAATTTATCCAATTGAAATACGTCATTTGTTAAAAGACAGTATTGGAACCATCGAGAAGCTATTATTTTCGATTGATGAGCTTGAGGTTGAAAGGGGAAATATACCACAACGAGAAGTCAATTATCAAAGAAGCATCTTATTAGTCGATGACAATGATTCTTTACGAACGTTTTCTGCTATATTATTAGAAAAGCAGGGTTATGATGTTTATCAAGCTCATGATGGTCAACAAGCTTTAGAGATATTAAAACAACATACTATGGATTTAATCTTAATGGATGTTGAAATGCCGGTTATTGATGGATTACAGGCGACGAATATCATCCGCAGTTCAATGGCCGAATACCGAAAAACGCCTATTATTGGCTATACAGGGGATAATAGCTCAGAAACGATAAATCGTCTCTACCGTGCTGGAATGAATGATTATATTGTTAAACCTGCTGATAAAGATAAATTATTAAATAAAGTGGCCGATTGGTTATAGGATACAAGGTTTCCCCTGTATCCTATATATCCTTCCTCCTTTAAGCTGCAGCGGTGTTGGCTGCGTTCGTTCACCCCAATCACATAGTCTGCCTATGCTCATGGATATGCACTCACTTGCCGCCTACCTGCAACTCCAAGTTGTTTGGGTATAATTCTCTTTCCTTGAATCGATCTTTAATTATTTAAAATAGAGTTGCTTATTGTGTATCGCAGACTCACAGACTGAGAGAATTTTTTGAATGTCAGAGTCTTTTAGTGAGCTGTTTAACGATAATCGAATAATGTTTTTATTTTTTGCCGTGGCAGGGCGACAAAAGACTGCGCCAAATACGCCATTATTCTCTAGAAAATCACGAACATTTTCGGTATTACGTTCATCGCCTGTTTCTAAAGCAATAATTTGCGATTGACTACGAATCGTAAAACCAAGTTCAAGTAAGCCATGGCGTAACTGCTCACTGTGACGAAAAAGTTGTTTTCTTCTTTCATCCGCCGATTGGATTACCGATAACGTAGCACTGAGCGCTGCGACTTCATAAGGCAGAATTGTCGAGCTAAAGATCGCGGGATAACCGACAAAAGGTAAACAGCGATCAACATGGTTATTCGCCCAGATAGCGCCAGCTCGATAAGCAAAGCTTTTCGCTAAACTCACCGTCATAAAATCAACCTGTGATGATAAACCAAGTTCAGCGAGCAAACCGGCACCTTTAGGACCATGAGTACCGAGTGAATGAGACTCATCAACTAAAATAGCGCAACCATACTGTTTAGCTATCGCAACTAAATCTGCTAATGGGGCGACAGTACCAATTGTACTATAGATAGAATCGACCACGATCAATCCGGGTCCATGACGTTTAATGAGCTTCACTAAATGATCACAGTGATTATGCATAAAAGGGTGCAGATGAGCATTGGCATAGCGAGCTCCCTCCCAAAGTGACATATGAGCAAAAAAGTCGATATAGACGTTGGTATCGGCTGAGCAGATCGTTTGTAATAGTGCGGTATTCGCATTCCAGCCAGACTGCGAAAGTAGACACGTATCAAATTGAGCAAATTGGGCAAGCTGTTGCTCAAGATCAGGTTTATCAGCCTCATCTTGTAAAAAGATCGCCGACATAAACACACTATCGGTACTATCATCGATGGCTTGTTTTAAGTGAGCCTTAATGAGCGGATGATGAGATAAACTAAGGTAATCATTACTCTGTAAAATAATATCATTAGTGCTCGGACGCTTGCCTAGAACCAAATGTTTGCCATTATTATTACTATCAATAAGGTCGTTAATAAATAAATCTAATCGTTGTTGAATAAATTCAGGTAGTTGTTTTTTTGTAAGTGTTCACCAAGCCCCTATTGACAGAAAAAGTGTGACACTCAGCACTTGATCCACTTTTTACTATTGAGTGATCATTCCAGTGCTTCATCCTGTTTGTTATGAGCAGAAAGAAAGCCCCT
>NZ_VHTC01000046.1:0-19802 GCF_013048685.1 Vibrio sp. A8-1 | reverse complement strand
TTAGGGGCTTTCTTTCTGCTCATAACAAACAGGATGAAGCACTGGAATGATCACTCAATAGTAAAAAGTGGATCAAGTGCTGAGTGTCACACTTTTTCTGTCAATAGGGGCTTGGTGAACACTTACTATATATCGAAGAGGATGATCCGTTTATTTAGCCCATAGCGCGGCCAATGAACTTTCATTCGTACGATAAAGCCGGTAACTTGCCCAATAACTGACCATGCCAATCAAAAGATACGCCATGAGATTACCGATACCAACCTCATTGACTATATTGGACATGGTCGAAGCCGTGACTAATTTTAGCGGAAAATTAAAGATAGCGTTAAAGAAATCACTGATAAGGTAAGAATTAAACATCGCGATCGACAACCATTTTAAGGTAAAACCACCAATAAACATGACTAATAGTGGTGAATTAAACAGTTGTGACATAAGTAAAGTAAAACATGCTAATGGAATTAAACACAAACCGACTAGCCACATTAAGCCAATGTAACTCAAACCATGCTGCAATGCGTACCACAAAGAACGCTGAGCAAATAAAAATCCAAATCTTTCATTGGTTGCCATATTGAGCACCCAGAGGAAAATATCTGAAAAAACAACCAATAAAGAGCAGATAACAGGGATTAATAGTAGTCCAAAAGCCAGTTTCACCATATGGACCATGGTATTTGTGACCGGCATACTGCGCCAAAACATCGCGCTGCCTTCTTTTCGTTCTTTACGAAACGTTTTCGGAAAATATAAAGCGCTTAACATTAATGATACCAAGCCAATCATCATCGTAATGAATTGATTGAAGCTCTCAACGGCAGAACCATCAACATGGGCAAGCGTGTCAGAATATTCGACATCGAAAAATAGATTATTCCCAAGTGAAACATTCATTAATAAGCTAATGAATAATAATATTCCGCATGCTAATAAAAATAGAGGAATTCGGGTAACACTTTTATTTTCAATCAGCTCTTTTTCAATCATATATAGACTTGCATGCATTATGCTTTCTCCTTTTGTAGAGCAATAAATAAATCCGCTAATTTGATATTATGTACCGTTCCGAAAGCTTGTACTGTTTCTCGATGTTCTGCGGCCAGCAACCACTTGGTGGTGCCTAATCCGACTTGTGTACGTAACGGATTCAATTTTCCAATCTCGTCTGCGTAGCTAGAGTTGGCCTCTAATACACAATAATTCTGAGTTAGATTATCCATCGAATCTTGTAAAACAACGTTGCCTTGTTTTAAGATCAGCACATCGGTCAGCAAATGTTCAATTTCTGCTACTTCATGGCTAGCAATAATTAATGCTCGCTCACCATCATGAAACCACTCTAATAAATGACGATAAAAGGTTTCTCGATACATAAGATCAAGCCCTAATGTGGGCTCATCCAAAATCAGCACTTGGGTATCGGTTGCAATCACTAAGGCTAAATGGAGCTGAACTTTCATCCCTTTGGATAACGTGCGAATTTTACTCGATAAATCAATATTGGTTTCTGCTAACACTGAACGGGCCTTGGTTAACGAAAAGCTGGGATGAACGCCAGAGGTATAACGTAACAATTGCTTCACCGTCATCCAGTCCGGCAGCACATTGACATCGGAAATATAGGCCAGTATTTCCATGACCTGAGCATGATCAGCAATCGGATGAAGACCGTTAATCGCGATGTCACCTTGGTAGTAGTGGGCACCTAATAAAGCGTTAATTAGGGTCGATTTACCCGCACCATTATGACCCAACACGCCTAATACTTGCCCAGCATGAAGAGTAAAACTCACTTCATGCAGCGCCTCTGCTTGTTTAGCGTACTGTTTAGAAACCTGCTTTACTTCAACTAATGGATTCATTGTTCACCTTCAATATGCCGTTTTAATTGGCTAATAAAATCATCTAAGGGCATCTCTAGCACACGAAGTGTGTGGGCTATTTCTGGGATTTGCTGCTGCAAAAAATGCTGTTTCTGGCTGTTTTTTAACTGCTGAAGTGCACCTTTTATGACATACATTCCCTGACCCCTGCGCTTTTCAACCAGTCCTTCGTCAACCAGTAATTGATAACCTTTCATTACCGTTAAGTGATTAATTTTCAGTTCAGCCGCCACGGTTCTTACTGACGGTAAGGCCTGATCTTCTTGCCAAATCCCTTGTAAGATCTGTTCAATGATCTTGTCGGCTAACTGACGAAAAATGGGCTGGTTATCTTGCCACTCTGTCATATTTTTATACCGATATGGTGTTATACACAGATATAACAGTAAACCTAATGCGCCGTATTGGCAAACTCTTTTTACTCAATTATAAAAATAAGGGCGGGTTTAAACTCAAATAGTAAGAAGAAACCATGAGACGACTGCTTACAATTGAGCTCGATTTGAGGTTACTGATGGACTTGCGTTAGTGGGGAGCATTAGTATACTTTGCTCTCTGCAAGTAGGAATCATTTACAATGAAATCAAATAAAAACAAGAGTTTAATCAGTAATCTGTTACTGAACGTTATCATCCCTGTTGTTATTCTCAGTAAGATGAGTGGTGAAGATAATCTAGGGCCGACCTGGGCGCTGATCGTTGCCCTCGCCTTCCCATTGATTTTTGGTATCGTGAGTTTTATTCAAGAGAGAAAAATCAACTTTTACTCCGCTCTTGGTTTAATCAGTGTTCTGTTGACTGGTGGTATCGGTTTACTGCAATTAGATCCCGCCTACATTGCGATTAAAGAAGCGGCGATTCCAGGGATCATTTTTATTGGCATATTGATTAGCAATGCCATCGGATACCCGGTTGTCAAAAAGATGCTGCTTAACGATGATATTGTCGATAATGAAAAACTCAATCAAGCGTTAGAAAAATCCAACAATCACGCTGAATTTGAGAGCAAAATTAATATTTGCTCATACATCATTGCTTTTTCGTTTCTGGTTTCAACGGTATTAAACTATGTGCTTGCCAAATGGATAGTGACGAGCCCAGCAGGGACAGAAGCGTTTAATGAAGAGATCGGTAAGATGACCGCCCTCAGCTTTCCAGTCATTGCTTTACCCGTCACGATCATCATGATGGGAGCATTGTTCTACTTATTTAAAAGTATTTCGACCATTACCGGTAATAAGATTGAAGATTTTCTGCGCTAAACCGCCTACAGTGACAACATAAATAATAAAACCCACGGCTTGCGTGGGTTTTATTATTTATAGGCCAAAACCTGACTTATTGTTGCTGGCGAGCCAAGTGTTGAATTTTACCAACAATCGCTCTTAGTCCATTACCTCGAGTCGGGCTAATGTGACGCTCTAAATCTAACGTTTTGAAATAGCTATCGATATCAAACGCTAGGATCTCACTGGCGGTCTTATTGTGATAAGCCGCCAAGACAATCGCCAATAAGCCGTTAACGATGATCGCATCGCTATAAGCAAAAAGCTGTAAACGACCCTGCTCAATTTGAGTATGCAGCCATACTTGGCTCTGACACCCCGGTACTAGATCTTCATCTCGCCTTTGCTGATCATCAAACGGCGTTAATGCCTTGCCTAAATCGATGATGTATTGGTAGCGTTGCTCCCAATCGTCAAAAAAAGCCAAATCTTCGATGATCTCTTGGTCACTTGGTAGGTTCATTTTTAAGCTCTATATCCTTACGAATTGATACGACATCGACTGGATTAAGGTGTCGTAACGGCTCTACACTAGTCGTGGAGCCAAGAATTAAAAAAACAGTCCGGTTTCGAGTTGGGCTTCTTCACTCATCATCTCACGTGACCATGGTGGATCAAACACTAAGTTGACCTGAACCTTATCGACATGAGGCACCATACTCACTCGATGTTCAACATCACCGACTAAAACAGGCCCCATTCCACAGCCTGGTGCCGTTAACGTCATTTCAATCTGTACGCAGCGAGCAGCCTGATCAATCGACACTTGATAGATTAGACCTAGCGATAATAAGTTAACCGGGATCTCTGGATCATAGACGGTCTCTAAAGCCTGATATATTTGCGCTTGATCGATATTTCCATCTTTGGGTGTATCAAATTCAAGTTTCAGAGGCTGTCGACCAATCGCATCGGCATCAGTACCATCAACACGATACATATTTCCGCGCCACGTGATGGTATAGTTACCGCCCAGATCCTGAGTAATGGTGACAAACTCACCTTGAGTAAGAAGCTGCTTATCGCCATTAGGCACTCGCCTGACCATACAATCGCGTTCAAGGTTTACAATTCTCTGTTGCATTTAGTTAACCTTGATGCTCGAAAAGACAGTAACACTGACCACTAAGGTGTTAACTGACATTAAAACTTTCTCCACAGCCGCATTCAGCAACCACATTAGGATTATTAAACTTTACCACGCCATTTAAACCATCTTTAACGTAGTCAAGTTCAGTACCTTGCAGCATCGCAATCGCCTCAGCAGCAATACTGACCGTCAACTTATCGCTTGCGTTGATCACTCGATCTGACTCTAGCGCCTGCTCTTGGATATCGAGAACATAGGCATAGCCATTGCAACCACTGGTTTTCACAGAGATGCGTACAACATGGTCAGGCTGACTCGCTAATTTATTTTCAAAATGACGAATCGCACTGTCGGTTAATGTCAGTACTGGTTGATTCGACACTTCAGGGGTATAAGTTTCTACCTGCATATAATTTACCTTAAACTAACATTTGCTGAGCTTTTTTAAGTGCAATGAACAGCGCATCGATTTCTTCTATCGTGTTGTAAATAGAAAATGACGCTCTCGCCGTACCAGGAACGCCTAAACGACGCATCAATGGCTGCGCACAATGATCGCCGGTGCGAATTGCAATCCCTTGTTTATCTAGAATAAAACCGATATCGGCTGGGTGACAACCTTCCAGTAAAAAGCTCAACACGCCAATTTTGTCGTTAGCATTACCAATTAATTGGAAACCCTCTAGCTCACTCGCGTGTTGCAACGCTCGCTCCATCAAGGCCCGCTCGTGTGCTTGCACGGCTGCGAGGTCAAACTGGCTAAACCAAGTAATGGCAGCGGCCAAGCCAATCACACCAGCGATATTGGGTGTACCCGCTTCTAATCGGTTAGGAAGGCTTCCCCACGTAGCGTCTTGATAAGTCACCTTAGCAATCATCTCACCGCCCGTTTGCCACACCGGCCAATCTTGCAATACCTCAGCTTTGCCCCAAAGTACGCCCACTCCTGTTGGACCAAAAACCTTATGACCAGAGAAGGCGTAAAAATCGCAGCCAATGTCAGCCACATTGACACCACCATGAGCAATGCCTTGCGCGCCATCAATTAACACCAGTGCCCCCACCTCTTTGGCTTGTGCCGTTAAGGCATGGATAGGGTTAACCGTACCAAGCGCATTAGAAATGTGTGGCATCGCCACCAACTTGGTCGATGAATTCAGCAGCGATGTAAATTGCTCGACATTCAGCTCACCATTATCTTGAATAGGAGCGATGACCAACTCGGCACCACTCTTCAGGCACGCCTGTTGCCAAGTCACCAAATTCGCGTGATGCTCCATTTCGGTGACCAATACTTGATCGCCAGGCTGCAAACGCTGCGCGATACCATGCGCAACAATGTTGATCGACTCGGTAGTCCCGCTAGTCCAAATCACTTCACTGCGATCAAAAGCGTGGATATAGTTAGCGACCACATCACGGCCATGTTCATAACGTTGTGTTGCTTGATCCGCTAAACGGTGAACGCCACGATGGACATTAGCATTACACTGAGTATAAAAATCGGTAATCGCTTCAATAACCGCCATCGGCTTTTGCGTCGTCGCGGCATTGTCTAGGTAAACCAGAGGCTTACCTTCAACATTTTGATTAAGAATAGGAAATTGCGCTCTAACCGCAGCAACGTCGAACGCAGAGGTCTCGACCATTATCTTACCTCCATCTCTTTAAAACGAGCACTCAATATAGGCGCTAACCACTCAGCCAAAGCTTGATTTGGCATTTGGTTAATCAATTCTTGAATAAAGCCAACATTGAGCATGACTAATGCCTGTGAACGGCCAATGCCACGCGACATCAAATAATACAGCGCTTCTTCTTCAATTTCAGCCACCGTTGCACCGTGAGCACATTTCACATCATCGGCGTAAATTTCTAACTCTGGCTTGGTATTGATCTGGCCACGGCGTGACAAAAGTAAGTTACGATTATTAAGCTCAGCAAGGGTCTTTTGCGCATCACGATGAATGTGAATACGGCCATTAAATACTGCTGTCGCTTTGTCACCGACAATACCACGTACATTCTCTTCACTAGTACCATTAGGTTTTGCGTGTTCAATAGTACTGTGCAGATCAAAATGCTCCGATTCACCCAATAGATAAACGGCGTTCATTTTTGCTTCTGCATGCTCACCACTATGAATGATATCAACATCAAGGCGTGACAATTGGCTACCAAAGCCAATCACCGTGCTGTTTAGCTGAGCATGATCGTTAAGTGAGAAATGTGTGCCACCAAAATACAAAGCTTGCGGGCTATTGATCAGAAATTGATAATGCTCTAGCTCAGCATGTGTATCAAGCAAACACTCCGTGAAACCGGTGCGTAAATTATCACCGCTGCCTTGAGCATGCTCAATCAAGGTTAATTTGCCATGATGACCAAGATTAACTTGCACACGATAATGGGCTTCATAGCCATGATGATTGTGATGAACGATTCGGATCGGAGTCGTGCAATGGCACTCAGGATCAACATCGATAAACAATACATTATCAGCCAATACATCGTTGACCATACCGAATAAATGGCGCGATGGTTTGACCTGAGAAAAACGGCTCACCGCAGCTGCTTGTTGGTCAGCGGGTAGGCTTTGAGCACTATAGATACTGACACCCTGTGGTAAATTTAGCGCGCTTAAATCGGTCTGCAATTGACCATCAACAAACACTAAATCGATGGTTTCAAGCCCAGCGATTGGCGCTAAGTTGAACGGCGCATTGTCTGATTTCGGCGACAGTTCTAGCTGCTCTAAACAAGAGAGTGAGGTATAACGCCAAGCTTCAGTACGTCGGGTCGGCCAGCGGGTTTGACGCAGAGCATTAAGCGCTTGTTGACGAACCGGGCTCAGCCAATCATTGGTTTTCGAGCCACGGTCTATCACTTGCTGAAGCCATTGACTCATTACTCAGCCCCCTCGCTATCTTCTAAGCCAAGAAATGCGTAACCCTGTTGCTCAATTTCTCTGGCTAATGAAGCATCACCGCTTTTGACAATTTGGCCGTTAGCCAAAATGTGGACAAAATCGGGTTCAATGTAATCAAGCAAGCGCTGATAGTGAGTAATGACCACAAAGCTACGATCTTTACTGCGCTGGCTATTCACGCCGTTAGCAACCACTTGCAAAGCATCAACATCCAATCCTGAATCCGATTCATCTAAAATACATAGGCTTGGCTCTAATAAAATCATTTGCATGATTTCGTTACGTTTTTTCTCACCACCGGAGAAGCCTTCATTAACGCCTCGTTTCAGAAAATCGAGCGGCAGTTGAACTTGCTTACTGGCTTCTTTGGCTTTTTTCAAAAACTCAGCAGCCGTCAATGGCTCTTGTCCGCGATGGGCACGCATGGCATTCACTGACTCTTTCATAAATTCCATATTGCTGACACCAGGAATTTCTACCGGGTACTGAAAGGCTAGAAATAAGCCGTGTCGAGCACGTTCTTCAACGTCCATATCCAGTAAGCTTTGACCATGTAACATCGCTTCGCCGTCGGTCACTTCATAGCCGTCGCGCCCAGAAAGCACATAGCCTAAGGTACTTTTACCCGCACCGTTAGGTCCCATAATCGCGTGAACTTCGCCCGGCTTAATGTCGAGATTTAGCCCTTTTATAATGTCTTTTTGCTCCACACGAGCGTGTAAGTTTTTAATATTTAACATGTAATAATTATCCTACTGAGCCTTCCAGACTAATTTCAAGCAGCTTACCGGCTTCCACGGCAAACTCCATTGGCAACTCTTTAAACACTTCTTTACAAAAACCATTGACGATCATCGATACTGCTTTTTCGGTATCTAATCCTCGTTGTTGGCATAAAAACAGCTGTTCATCGCTCACTTTAGAAGTGGTCGCTTCATGTTCTACTTTGGCACTTGGGTTACGACTTTCAATGTATGGGAAAGTGTGCGCGCCGCAGCGGTCGCCAATTAACAACGAATCACATTCGGTAAAGTTACGAGCGCCATCAGCTTTCGGCCCCATATGTACCAAGCCACGATAAGTGTTATTACTTTCACCAGCACTAATCCCTTTCGAGATAATCGTTGAGCGAGTATTTTTACCCAAATGAATCATTTTGGTACCAGTATCCGCTTGTTGGCGGTTACGGGTTAAGGCAACAGAGTAGAATTCACCGACACTGTTGTCGCCTTTTAAAATACAACTTGGATATTTCCAAGTGACTGACGACCCGGTTTCAACTTGTGTCCACGAGATTTTTGCATTGGTATGACAAATGCCACGCTTAGTTACAAAGTTATAGATACCACCCTTACCATCTTCATCACCGGGATACCAGTTTTGGACCGTCGAGTACTTAATTTGCGCATCGTCCATCGCCACCAATTCAACCACAGCAGCATGCAGTTGGTTTTCGTCGCGCTGAGGCGCGGTACAACCTTCAAGATAACTGACGTAACTGCCTTCATCGGCAATGATTAAGGTACGCTCAAATTGGCCAGTATTTTGTTCATTAATTCGGAAATAGGTTGATAATTCCATCGGGCAGCGCACCCCTTTCGGAATATACACAAACGAACCATCAGTAAATACAGCACTATTTAACGCGGCAAAGTAGTTATCAGAACGCGGCACCACGGAGCCAAGGTATTTTTTGACTAGTTCAGGGTATTCTTGCACCGCTTCCGAAATCGGACAGAAAATCACGCCTGCCTCTTTTAGTTTTTCACGAAAGGTGGTGACTACGGACACGGAATCAAACACGACGTCGACAGCAACCCCAGCGAGCATTTCCTGTTCATAGAGAGGGATTCCTAATTTCTCATACACTCGTAATAGCTCTGGATCAACCTCATCAAGTGATTTAGGTTTATCTTTCATGCTCTTAGGAGCCGAATAGTAGGATATGGCTTGATAATCCATCTTCGGATAGTGAACATGAGCCCATTCAGGCTCTTCCATCGCCAGCCAATTGTGGTAAGCTTTCAGACGCCATTCTAACATCCATTCTGGTTCGTTTTTCATGGCTGAAATACGACGAATCACACTTTCATCTAAGCCTGTAGCAAAGGTTTCAGACTCAATATCAGAGACGAAGCCTGCCTCATATTTACGGGATAATGCTTCATGAATTTGTTCAGTCATAACTTCGGTTCTCGCTGATGTCTTTATGCGCTGCTTTGTCATAGGCCTATAGTGTACCCATAATGGCGACCGCAGACGATAATCTTATGACGCAAAGATACAATACCCGAGTAAAATACTCAAGTATTAATCCACGCGACTTTAGGCTGGTTATTTTTTATCTATTTGTTTTATATGGATTTTATTCTAATTCATCACAAAAGTAAAAAATCCTCGTTTTGAACTTCAGTGTAATAAAAATTTCAAACTAATTGATTTATCAAACATTTTTTATTTTTTTGTCACGAGTACGACTCCGTCAATAACGAAATAAAGTGTAAATATATAAATTTGCTTTTCGATCTCAACTGGTTATATAACATGGCTTGATACTTCTATCTAACCGAGCTGCCCATGACTACTTTTATTATCATCATCGCTATAGTGCTGCTTATCGGCGTTTACGCGATCTCTATCTACAACAAATTGATTACCCTACGTAACCGCTTTAAAAATAGTTTTGCGCAAATTGAAGTCCAACTAAAGCGTCGTTATGATCTTATCCCTAACTTAGTGAGCACAGCGAAAGGCTACATGCAACACGAGCAAGAGACCTTTGAGCGTGTGATTCAGGCGCGTAATCAAGCGATTTCTGGTCTAAAAGCCGCGAGTGAAGCGCCAGAAAGTGAAACGGCCATTCAACTTCTCGGTCAAGCGGAGGGGATGCTCAAGAATGCACTGGGCCGGTTGAATGTGGTGGTGGAAGCGTATCCTGAGCTTAAAGCCAGTCAAACGATGATCCAACTGCAAGAAGAGCTCACCAGCACCGAAAATAAAGTCGCATTTGCTCGTCAAGCCTTTAATGATTCGGTAACCAGTTACAACACCTATAAGCAAACTTTCCCTCCCGTTTTATTTGCCAATATGTTTGGTTTTCAAAACGGTAACTTGCTTGAGTTTGCTGACAGTGAAGCAATTCAAGAAGCGCCTAAGGTGAGCTTTTAATGGATTTCTTTCAACATCAAGATACCGCCCGTCAACAAACTCGGCGCTTGGTGCTGTTATTGGCTTTCACTATGTTGTCGATTACTGCCCTGCTTAGCCTTGGCAGCATGTTCATTTATTTAAGTGTCTCTCATGCCTCATTGGATTGGCAAACGGCAATCCGCTTAAGCTTGTTGTGCTTCGCCGCACTGAGTCTCGTTATTGGCTTGAGTGCTTGGCTGCGTTTGTATGATCTGCAAAAGCAAGGGGGATGTAGCGTGGCCGAAAGTCTCGGTGGCCAGTTAATCGCCAGTGATACTACCCACCCCAAACATCGTCAGCTGCTTAATGTCGTGGAAGAAATGGCCATCGCCGCCGGTATTGCGGTACCACAAGTGTATTTGTTAGCTGATGAACAAGGGATTAATGCCTTTGCCGCCGGAATGAGTATTGACGATGCAGTGATTGGCATTACTCAAGGTGCGTTGGATAATTTCAATCGTGACGAATTGCAAGGGGTTATTGCCCATGAGTTTAGTCATATTCTCAATGGGGACATGCGCCTTAATACCCGATTGATTGGTTTACTGTTTGGTATTACCTGTGTTGCCTATTTTGGTCATCTCATCGTCGATAGTTTATCTCGCTCACGGCGGCGGACGATCCGACGCTCTTCTGATTCAGACAAAGGTGTCGCAGCGCTATTTGCGATTGGTGTCGTGTGCATTGTCTTCGGTTGGATTGGTACGCTATTTGGTTCAATGATTAAAGCGGCGATCTCTCGGCAACGCGAGTTCCTGGCTGATGCTAGTGCGGTACAATTTACTCGTAATGATCAAGGAATCGCTGGCGCACTAAAAAAAATTGCTGGTTATTCACCAGGATCGACATTATCCGCCAAAGCCAGCGACGAAATAAGCCATATGATGTTTGGTCAAAGCCGCCGACGTGGTCTTGCAGCGCTGTTCGCCACTCATCCACCTTTAGAAGAACGCATCCGCAGAATTGAACCGTATTGGGATGGCAGTGTACAAAGCATCAACGAGCATCAAACCCGCTCGTTTGCTGATTCATCAGTCAGCGGCTTTGCAGCAAGTGCAAGCTCGGCACCCGCCGCCCCCGCCTCTAGCACAATATCAACATCTGCTGAACTCTGCGCTAGCGGGCAAACGCTGATTAGTCAGTTGCCACAACCATTAATTGCGATGGCACGAGAACCATACAGTGCTCGCTTTGTTGCTTTTGCACTGATCTTTGATGGCAGTGAAGCGCAACGTCATATCATCAAACAGCATATTCCGATGGTATCCCAAGCCACTATTCTACCTTGGCTGGATTATGCCATTCCAACCCATCTTCGCTTGCCTTTACTGGAATTAAGTATCCCAGCACTTAAATCACTCAGTGAAGGACAAAGACATCGTTTGTGTGAAGTGTTACGTGAACTGTCACTCACTGATCATCACTATTCGTTGGCCGAATGGTGTGTGATTAATCTCCTAGAGAAACAATTACTGCCGACACTTGGTCCTACGCGTCAAAACAAATCTCTGGAGCAGTTGCAATCTAGCGTCTATTGGTTACTGCGTGAACTGGCTTGGGTTTGCCATGATGAGCAACAAGGTGCACAAATCGCTTTTGACAATGCGCTGCGCCATCTGAGTTTGCCAGTGATTCCTCTTGAACCTGCAGAGAATAATTGGCCATTAAGCCGTACCGCATTGGAATTACTACTGCAGTTAAAAGAGCGAGAACGAGCGCAAGTCGTCAAAGCTTGTCGATTGGCGATTGAATCAAACGGTAAGGTTACCGTTGCTGAAGGTGAATTGTATCGAGTCATTGCCTGCTTTTTAGAGATACCAGAACCGCCGTTAAGCCTATCGTCAGAGGATAAATAGCCATGGGCAGAATGATTTTCGATTTGGCGCAGGGCTAGGGTTATTAGCTCTAATGTGGATGCGTCGTTCACGTCAGCAATAGCAGTTATTAATACTGTCAAAATCAATCAGCAACCCAAGCTATCTCGATATCGCTTGGGTTGTTTTTTTGAATTATACGAAATCAATGGTCAATAATAAACGTCGTTCGTTCGGGATATATGCTGGTGAACGGTGAACTAACCCGTTGTTTTCATTCCCTTCCCAGCCACTGCCTTTTAGCAATGCGACATCACCAGTCGTCATTTGATGGATAATACTCTCTTTAGCGAATAAACCCGAGCAATCATCAGACTGACCCAGACTTCCGGCACCCAGTTTCGTTCGATCGAGCCCTTGGCTACCCAGCCACTGCGTGGCAGAACCAGCATAAGTGGTCACCAGTCGGCATGGAACATGATCGACATGAAATTTAGGACACATCGGTTTATCGAGTATCGTTAGCCGCACCCCGACTTCTTGCACATCAAACAAACAACAAAACATGTCGACAATCATTGCGATATCTTCACTCAATATGTCTGCGCAAACATAATCAGCAAGTTTCTCGCGTAAGTCTTCAGCCACATTCAATGGTGTGACTCGTAGCACTAAAGCCAGTGATGGGGCTTGCTGTATCAATAATTCGACGTTGTGTTGCAACTCGGTAGATAAAACACGTTGCCATATCGCAATGTTATGCTCAGGTTGATAGATATCGGTTAAAATGCTCGGCAGAGAACCTATCGGCAGGGCCTCTGCCTTTTCAATAGGAACCAATTTAGACGCTATTTTATCGCTCATGCTTCGTCCTCCCATCCTACAAATGGGTCTGGCAACGTCTGCCAAAACGTTTCTCCAGCGAACACCGCCTCTTCACTTAACAAACACTCATCCAGTGCCTTAGTCATCGCGACTTTATCTAGCCCCTGACCGATAAACACCAACTCCTGACGCCTATCGCCAAAGGGCTCTAACCAATGTTCTTCAATCGCTGCTAAATCATCTTCATTCGTTGGCCATTGGTCTTTAGGGATTGCTTTCCAAAATAAGCCAGCAAAACCATAGTCTGCAATGCCCCCAGCTTGATTCCATTGCCCGACGAGATCTGGGCGTGACGCTAACCAAAAGTGACCTTTCGACCGGAGCAATTTGCCAAAATCGCTGGTGTTATGTAAAAAATGATATAATTTTTCAGGATGAAAAGGGCGACGAGCCTGATAACTAAAACTACTGATCCCATACTCTTCTGTTTCTGGGATATGCTCGCCTCTGAGTTCTTTTAACCAACCGGGAGCTTGTTGTGCACGTTCAAAGTTAAATAAACCAGTATCTAATACCTCGGCGATATCAACTTGCCCATTTTGGATAGCGATAATGCGAGCATGGGTATTTAAAACCTTTAAAATTGAGGTTAAATGTTCGAGATCCGTTAGAGAAACAAGATCCACCTTACTGATCAAAATAACATCAGCAAACTCAACTTGCTCAATCAATAAATCTGTCACACTGCGTTCATCTTCGTCATCGAGGTGTTCGCCACGCTCTTGTAATGACTCAGCCGCGTGGTAATCACGTAAAAAATTCACCGCATCAACCACGGTAACCATAGTGTCTAAAATCGCAACATCGGAAAGTGAAACCCCCTCCTCATCCGCAAAAGTGAACGTCTCTGCAACCGGTAGTGGCTCAGAAATCCCTGTTGATTCTATCACCAGATTATCGAAACGCCCCTCCTTCGCCAATTGATTGACCGTAATCAACAGATCTTCACGTAGGGTGCAACAAATACAGCCATTACTCATTTCCACCAGCGTTTCTTCTTGATGATTGAGCGACACTTCGCTTTTTACGGTAGCTGAATCAATATTAATTTCACTCATATCGTTGACGATCACCGCAACTTTCTTGCCTTGACGATTATTCAAAATATGGCTGAGCACGGTGGTTTTTCCTGCGCCAAGAAAACCAGACAGGACCGTGACTGCAAGTTTTTTCTGGTTCATAGCAGTGACTCCAAACTGAATATGAATTCGAATCAGTAACCAGAATGAACATAAGTGCACGGCAACTGATCAATTTCGTTTTTGAACTTGATAAACGGTGACTTAGTGCGTTTTAGATTGATACCACCACCAAGCAAAATCAAATGTTATAACATAACAATAAGATTGCCAATCTTTGGTTGGAAATAAAAAATCGGTTATTAATGTGGCGAAGAAGTGTCAGTGTTCATTCAAGTTAGAATATTTGCAGGAAAAGAATAGCGTTTATGGCGGGAGGTTAAGCAGTGATAAAAGAAAAACCCTGTACAAAAAAGAACCTATTCCATTTTGTACAGGGTTCTTGACCCTTATGTTTCGCTTGTCGTTTAAAACTACCTTTGCCTTTTTGCGCCTTAACCACTCGAGTACGAAATAACGAACTGGTGACAACGGCTTTCAGCGCATTATCTTTGATCACCCCTCGGCCATGATCTAACGCTATTTCCTGCGTATGATCCGCTTTTGACTGCGGAGGAAACGGTTTTTTCTTCACAATAACACCTCGTTTAAATTGAATCATTTTATCATCCACCGTTTAAGCAACATCTATACTCAAACGACTTGAAACCATAGACCGACCGTCAGTTGATAAGTTCCCAATCACATGAATAAACCCTATGATTGGGATCAACGAACACAATCAAGGCCGCCACGGCTTCCAACGGAAAGAGTATAATCCATCAAAAGTAGGAAGCAAGACGTGACCTAATTGACTATTTACTTACAGAGACTTTAAATGCCCCTACATGGTGATCAAGCGTTTTGGCCAACCCTGACAAATCTTGGCTACTAGCCTCCAAGCTGTGACTATCTTCTAAACCGGCTTGCGCTGCTTGGTTAACGTTATCCATATTGATATTAATCTCGTTAGCCACGCTCGATTGCTCTTCAGTCGCGGTTGCCACGTGAGTGTTCATGTCCAATATAGTACTGACTTGAGTAGCAATACTTTCCAATGCCCGTAAGGCTTGTTCCGTGGCACGATTGCCTTCCTTCGTTAACGCCTTACTGGTATCCATGGCATCAACCGCATTTTGGGCTTCTTTTTGCAGTAGATTGATAGTGGATTGAATCTCTTCCGTCGATTTTGACGTCTTAGTGGCAAGGCTACGTACTTCATCCGCAACAACGGCAAATCCTCGTCCGGCTTCACCAGCACGCGCGGCTTCGATAGCAGCGTTGAGCGCCAGTAAGTTAGTCTGCTCAGAGATACCACGAATCACATCCAGAATCGAAACAATAGACTGCGTACGTTCAGCGAGGGAAGTAATCACCGTCGACATATTGTCCATTTCCGTATCAAGTTGATTAATCGTCTGCGTCGCTTCGAGCAGAGTTTGCTTACCTGCTTCAGTTTCATCATTAGCCGACGATGCAGAATCTGCGGCATTCGAGGCACTGTGTGAGATCTCATTAATAGTCGCGATCATCTCATTCATCGAGGTCACCACCAGCAAGGCCTGCTCGCTTTGGGACTCTCCGCGTCTGAGCGATTGTGCCGCCTTATCACGTAAAGCCTCCGCCGACCGTCCAAGCTCTTCACCAGTTTCGACAACATTGCTAATGATGTGATCAATCTTCTCAACAAAAGTATTGAAAGCCACTGAGATACGGGTGATTTCATTGTTACCAGTCACGGGTAAGCGTACCGTCAAATCACCATCCCCTTTGGAAATATCGGCCAATGCATGTTCTAATCCTTTAAGTGGGGCGAATAAACGATCCAATACCCAGATCAGTACCAACATACAAACCACAAAAATCGAACCAATCGCGGTGAGCTGTGCAATCGCGATACCGTTTGCAGCGCTATCCACTTCTGTTATCGGAATACCAACATCAAATGCTCCCCATAAACGTCCGTCAACATAGATTGGCATCATGATGTCGTATACCCACACGTCTTGAACATCGGCGTACCAACGTGAATGTTGAGGCTGACCTCGTCCTGCTCCGGCAATCGTATAATCATCCGTATAAGCACGACCAATCCTCTCTCGGTCACTATGCGCCATTGCTTTAATATTTCTATCAATCACAACCGCGTAACTTATATCACTGCGCTTTCCTAATGATTCAACCATTGACTGCAAATCAGCTTCGGGATTCGTAGAGTGGGATAAAATATAACTGGCGTTTTCAGCCAGAAGTTCAGCCTGAGATTGAGAACGCTCAAGGATAATATGATCTATCTCGTCACGTGAGATAAAAGCGGTGGCGGCTATGCTTGCGATTGCTGCGATCGCAAACATGGCACATACCACGATTAAAATAAGTTTTTTCACTCCATTACCTTATCAATCATTTAAAGTGGATCCATGGTCAAATTGACCTTGCGTCAGCAGTTTACACCACTTAATTTGGTATGAAAGAAAATCACTAATCGAATTGAAACAAAGCTTGTTTTTTGGCACTTTCTGGCTCATTAAATAGTAGATAAACCTTAAAAACTTTAGGCCTATAAGAATATTCATATAGCAGAAAAGCTCGAACTTTAAACTAATATTGATTGGCGTTAACGAGCAAAAGCCGTGATTTAGATGACGATAATTAGGTACGTTTACTCGTATAATAAAAACGATTAAGACCAGTAAAACTTGTAGATTCAAGTAATTAAAATCTCGAAGCTCAGTGCTTTTTCTGTTGGTAGTAGCAAAGGGAAATACAATGGCTGAACGCATTGAAGGCCTAGATTTTATCCGAGGGGTTGCCGTTCTCGGTATACTGTTTATGAACATCATGGCGATGGCAACCCCTATTGAGGCCTATTACAGCCCATTTTGGCGCGAAGGCTTATCAGCATGGGAAGTGCCTGTGTATCATCTGCAAAGCCTGTTGTTTGAGAGCCGCTTTATGTCGATCTTCAGCCTGCTGTTTGGTGTGGGATTGTATATTCAGTATCAAAGTGCGCTAGCAAAAAACCTCCCAGCGCAGGCCAGATTGTCGTCACGGCTACGTTGGTTATTATTGTTTGGCCTTTTGCATGGTTTTTTACTTTTTGAGGGCGATATTTTAACGCTGTACGCCTGCTGTGGATTTTTGCTGATACGCTTACTCGATCTCAGCAGCAAAAAGCAATGGGTTCTGGCATTCGTACTGATGGGTTTAGGCCAACTGGTGATGCTGGGGTTCGTTGCCCTACTGATGTATCACGACATCCCAATTTTCACCGCAGAGCTACCCTTGAGTGGAACAGACCTCACAACACTGCAACAAACATGGACCAGTTACCCAGACCGATTATTGGCACAAACCATCAACTTTGCACAATTCTTACTATTTATTCCATTAACCGTGCTTTGGTATAACACCGGCTTAATGCTGATCGGTATTTTGCTGTACAAAAACGGTTTCTTTCAACAAAGTCGCTGGCTACCTTGGGGGCTTGGTTGCTTACTACTCGGATTAATTTCAGGATGGGGTGTACAGCAGCTACGGATAACATTCGGGCTGAGCTTAGACGTTGGCTTCTCGACGATACTTTTGATGATGTTGACCGGTTTGCTGTCAGCGATTGGCTACTGTTCGCTATTGATGTTATTTACCAACCATCATCATGTGTTGGTTCGCTTATTGAAGCAAGTGGGCAGAATGGCATTTACGCTCTATATATTACAAAGCGTCATGGTTTATCTGATCTTTGTTTGGCTTGCTCCGCAGTTATGGGGGCAACTTGGTAGACCAGAGCTGATGGTATTAGTGATTGTGTTAACCGTTTTTCAAATATGGTTTGCTGATTTCTGGCAACGTCACTATGGGCAAGGCCCGTTGGAAAGAGGCTGGCGATATTTAGCTTATCGACGGTTTAGCCATTAATAGCTCAGCGGGACACTTAAGTTGTTTACCAGTAGCAGGTTAGCTGAAAGCGGTTTTTGACTCTATTGGCGTATTCTCTCAATGTTCATGTTTTCAACTCAAGTATGCGAGCTTATAACGTGTGCTCCTCCCCCCGGCTTCACTTTTTACTAAGCAACCAATCTCGACCAAAGCCGCTAAATGACGAGAAGCGGTTGGCTTACTCACTTTCGCCACTTTATGGTATTGCGACGTATTAATGCCTTGGTCAAAATCACCATCAAGCATTCGATTGAGCACTTTTACTTGTTCTGAGAAGAGTTGCGTTTGATCGACATTTCGCCAGAAGTTTGTTTTAAAAACCGTTTGGTCGATTTCTTCGAGCACATTGGTGAATGTTTCACCTAAGGTGTTTAAAAACCAGATAAGCCAAGCGGTAATATCAAGTTCACCTTTCTGGGATTGCTCTAATATTTCGTAGTAGCTTTTACGGTTGGCCAAAATCGCCACTGACATTGCATAGAAACGGACAGATTGACGCTCAGCCTGGGCCAGTGCTAAATCAGTGAGTAAGCGGGTGATCCTGCCATTGCCGTCATCCAAAGGATGCAGAGTCACAAACCAAAGGTGTGTTATCGCAGCTCTAAGCAAAGGGTCTAAAGCAGGATCCTCACGAGAGTCATTAAACCAGCGGATAAAAACGTCTAGTTCGGGCTCAAGCACAACTCGGCTTGGCGCTTCAAAATGCACCGTGGGTTTATCAATCCTACCCGACACAACCTGCATAGGCTCTTCGCCGCGCAACTTCCCTCCTATCAGAGGATTGAACAAGGCGTAACCGTCAGGAAACAGTCGTTTATGCCATTGTAATATTCTCTCAAGTGAGAGCGGCGAATCTAAATTCTCCACCGCATCTAGCATTATTTCTGCGAGGCCATCAGTGCGTTCAGTGGTTGGAAATGGCTTTTCCTCACAAAGACCAAGCTTATTAGCCAACGACGAGCGAACAGAAAAAGCATTGAGCTTCTCACCTTCAATGGCACTCGAATGAATAATGTTCGCCAATAGCGTGTCTAACATACTTTGCTTTTGGTCTTTAGGTTGGCTCGACATCTTGCCCAACAACATTCCTTGCTGAAAACGAATGTCGCGTAACTTGGGTTCAACGATTTTTTCATCCCAGATAAAGTTCGGCCAATCAGCTTGTTGCCAGATCCACATCTTGTCGCCTTTTGATTTAAATAGCATCCTATTAAAATCATACTATGATTTGAATAAAAGAGATAATCGAATCTATATGTGATGCGAATAGGCCAGATATTCACCTCATTTTCCGAGGTTATCGGTAAAGTTTGTGTAACTATTCACCCAGGAGCTATTGACAGCAAATTTATGTGACTGAGTTAACTTGATCCCACATTCAACTTGAATGATCTTTTTGTGGTGGCAATCTGGAGGTATGAATAAGAAAACATTACCTCCGCCGCCAGATTTCGATTCGCCTGAAGAGGCGAAAGACATCATCCACTTTTTATGGAATAAGCTGGCAGAGCTTGAAGACCGACTAAATCAAAATAGTCGAAACTCTTCTGTGCCATCATCTCAACAACCCCTGCATAATAAAGCTAAGAATACTTCGCCAAATCGGAAGAAATCTGGAAAAAAGCAAGGAGCTCAACCAGGTCATAAAGGCCATCGCCGACTGCTTC
>NZ_VHTC01000045.1:0-20008 GCF_013048685.1 Vibrio sp. A8-1 | reverse complement strand
AAAAAATCATTTTCCATGGTCAATTGACCGATCTTGGCGTGAAGTTTGTCCACTTCTTCGGAACTCTCTTTTCCTGAGTGATTTTCGGTGGCAAAAATCATGGCTGCGTTTTCAAGCAGCTCCTTTTGCCATGTTGAGATCTGGTTAGCGTGCAGGTTATATTTCTGAGCTAGCTCAGCGACGGTTTTATCGCCTTTAGCGGCATCGAGAGCCACCTTAGCTTTAAGCTCAGGAGAGTGGTTTCTACGTTTTCTAGTCATAATCTGTCCCTGTATTGTTGGGTACTATCAAAACAGATCGACCACTTAAAGTCATGTCCGAAAATTGGGGCCACTTCTCTGCTTATAGGGTTGCTTGATTTTGTTGTGGTGAAAAGTTTTTTGATTACCTACCTCCTAAATCTTAATATGACAAAAATGTCATGTTTGAGTGCCGAAAACGGTCACACTGGTTTAGATAAACTAAGAGCATCCAAACAGAGAAGGAAATAATAATGAATCTATTAGTCAAAACTCTATTAACTAGCTCTATTATACTTACTAGTGCCGCATCATTTGCACAACCATTGTATTCCGGTGGCAATTATGTAAGTCGAGTTGATCATAAAACTGTCTCTATTGATGCCGTGAGCTCTAAACAGCAAGCATACACGTTAGGGCTGGAAAAACTGTCAGAATTTGAGGATATGAGCGGGCGAGATTTAAGTACAGCTCTGGTCCCTGTAAGAACTTATGGTAGTGCTCGAAATTCTACTCACCTGAAAGATGGAGGGTATGTAACTGTTCAGGAAAGATTGAATAATCAAGGTCAGATAGAGTATGTAGCCAAAGTACATCTTAATGTTCATTATCAAGAACGAGATAGCAACAACTAATCTCAGCAGAGCTCCTAGAGCATCAATTTGTTCTAGGAGCTAAGGAGCAACTATGATTGATAAAATTTCGGTAATATTTCAGGAACAAAAGCTTGAGGATATTGAATCAGTTCTCGCAGAGGAAGGGGTGCGAAACTTCACGATTTATCAAGTACAAGGGCGTGGAAGTCATGCGAACCTAATTGATACCCATGCTTTAAATACACATTACCAACTAGATGTTTTCATTGGTCATAGCCATACTCAGAGTTTGGTTGGTGCATTACTAGATACTCTATGTGTGTCACAAGAAGGAAATGGTGTTACGTCTGTCATAGAAAACGTTTTGTTGTTTGATAATAATACGAAAAATCAAATTTCTAACCCATCATATAATCACAAGCTCGATGTATAACATCCAAGGAAATGAAGGCATTTTTCTTATATGAAATTACTCGTTGTAGAAGATGAAGAGAAAGCTGGAGCTTATCTTAAAAAGGGCCTAATTGAATCAGGCTACACTGTAGATCTATCTACCGATGGTGTTGATGCGTTGTACTTAGCGACCACTTATGAATATGATCTCATTGTTTTAGACATTATGCTACCAAAGTTGAATGGGTGGCAGTTATTGCAGACACTTCGCAGCAGTGAAATATCTACACCTGTCATTATTTTGTCAGCTAAAGATCAGGTTGAAGATCGAGTGAAAGGACTTGAACTTGGAGCGAATGACTACCTTGTTAAGCCTTTTGCCTTTGTCGAATTGCTTGCAAGAGTCAAAAATGCATTACGTCACCAAACTACCACGGTCAAAACTGAGTCTGTTCTAAGTATTGCTGATTTGAGCCTCGACTTACTTAAACGAAAGGCGACTCGAAACAATGACACGATCCCTCTGACGGCAAAAGAGTTTTCTTTGCTGGAATATTTATTTACGAAGAGGGGTCAAGTTGTCACTCGCACTCAGATAGCGTCCGCTGTTTGGGATATGAACTTTGATAGTGATACGAATGTCATTGATGCAGCAGTGAAAAGATTGAGGACGAAAATCGACAAGCCTTATCAGAACAAACTTATCCAGACCGTGCGAGGTATGGGGTACAAGCTTGATGACGCCGTAGAATGAAAAAATTACTAAATCAATCAATTGCACGCAAATTGGTGTTTATGTTTGTCACAGCCTCTTTTGTAGTTTTAGTCGTGTTTGCTTTAACGATCCAACACGCTATCAAGAACCATTTTAATGAGCAGGACTATAGGCACCTAGAAACAAAACTCCTTCCTTTAATAAGTACTGTTGAGCGAGATCTAGACTTGTTCCAGTCATGGGATATCTCAGCCTGGATATTAAACAATCAACAGGTGGTGCAAACGAACAATGAAGCTATTGACCTTCCATCTGAGCTGATAGGTAGCTCTTCATATGAATGGAGTGTAGGCAACAACCGTTTTCATGCTTTTAAGTTCGATTATCCTGAGGTAGAAAACGGTGCGATCGTGCTCGCAATGAATGTGACTCATCACAAGCTGTTTTTCGACAAGCTAAATACCATTCTATTTTGGACATTAGTTTTAACACTGAGTTTATCGGGTGCTTATGCATTAATCATTGTTAGAAATGGGTTACAGCCACTGAAACAATTAAAAGAGTATATCGAGCAAGTGAATACTAGCAACCTCAGCATTCGTATACCAAGTGACTCACTTCCAAAGGAGTTAAGCAACTTAATTATTTCTCAAAATGAAATGCTAGAGAGGTTGCAAGAAGGTTATCTCAGGTTGAGTGAGTTTTCATCAGATATTGCTCATGAGTTAAGAACACCGTTGAACAATATCTTGACCCAGACTCAAGTGGCACTTGGTATAGAGCGCTCCGTTGAAGAGTATCAAGACATTCTAGTATCAAACATCGAAGAGCTAGAGCGATTCAATAAGACCATTTCAGATACATTATACCTAGCTAAATCAGAGAATAGGCTTCTGCACAAGACCGAGGCAGAGTTAGAGTTGAGAGAAGTAATCAACCCTTTGCTTGAATATTATGATGTGTTGGCAGAAGAAAAAAATGTTCGATTTACCCTAGATGGTTCCTCGACTCTGTTCGGTGACAAAGATATGCTTCAACGAGCATTTGGTAATGTGTTGTCTAATGCGTTGAGGCACTGCTTCCATAATACGGATATATCGGTAGTAATCTCCGAATCAGAAACGAGCAACAAGGTGATAATCAGCAATGTTGGTGAGCCTATACCTTTGAGCTCTTTGCCCTATATATTTGAACGGTTCTATCGTTCAGATAAGTCGCGTGCCCATAATGGAAATGTTGGGGCTGGATTAGGACTTCCTATAGCTAAGGCTATCATGAAAGCACATCACGGAGATATCTTAGTAAATGCGAAGGATGAGCGAACTGAATTCGTCTTTATTTTCAATAATCTTTAACACCAATAAATTTGAAATATCACTATTGTTCATCAGTTCTTATAATGTATTATGAACGCGTAGTGAAAAGGTACGATATGACAGACTCTTTGAGACAAACAAGTATTTTGATTATCAGCATCTTAGCGATGTTGATGTCGAGCTACGTCTCGAGTATGCCAATGATGGATATGAGTGCAATATCGTCCTCTTCAATTCAAACCCAACGTTCTCACCATGGCTCGATGGGAATGTCTGAGGCAACAGCAAGTCATCATGCGATGATAGGCTGCCCACCGATAGATATAGAGATGACAAAGAGCGATAGTTCTACTCATTGCGATGGTTCATCTACCTCTGGTGGGGACTGTTATAAAAGTGTGTGTACTAGCGTATTTTTTCCACTCTCATCTTCTCGCTTAATCAGTACATCTGAATCTGATTTAGTAGCCCTGCGTCACCCAATCAAAATAGGCGTTACAGTAACTCGTATTCAGAGCTTACTGCGTCCACCCTCTGTTTAATTCAACTATCATAGCTATTTAGCTCTCAATTCTTTCTGCTGGAAGGCAGAGGTTGAGGTATGTCCATATCGTTTTATAGTGGATAAACAACAATGAGTATTGAATTAAACGGCTTCAGGGCATTTAAATCCCTGAGTCTTGTGGTTGCAATTGCACTTTATGCAATGCCTGCCCTGTCACATTCGGGGTCGAACGCGACTCCACAAACTATCGCGGCTTCGACGCAGCAGTTGAATGCCCTAATTGAAGCGGCTCTAGCAAATGATACGAGTCGCTCTCAATATGCTGCGCAGTCACAGGCGATGCGTGAAACGGGCGTTGCAAGCTCGACTCTCATGGATCCAAAACTTAAGGTGGGCTTTGGCGGTTTACCTGTGGATTCATTTAAGTTTGACGAAGATCCTATGACGAACATTTCTGTTGGATTAATGCAACAGTTTGAACGGGGTGCAACGTTAGATCTTAACCAACGTAAAGCGAATCAACAGGCCGATGGTATGGCGTATCAGGTTCAAGTTCGTGAACGTGAAGTGGCGAATAGTATTACTCAACTATGGTTGGAGCTGGGCTACCTTCAATACGCAGAAACGTTGATTGAATCTAATCAACGTCTCATGGTAGAGATGGAGCAGTATATTCAAACCAATTACTCAATTGGTAAGAGCGAAGCGCAAGACCTGCTTAACACCCAACTTCAAGTCAATAAGCTCGACGAAAAACTGCAATCGAATCAACAAATGCAAAATCGAGTCGTTGCCCAGTTATCGGAATGGCTAGGTTCAGAGTGGTTGAATCGTCGTTCTATTGACTCGAATCAGGCTGGCTATCAATTAGACTGGTCGCATTTGAATGCGCTTTTAGATCAGCAAACGAGTGACACCCAGTACTACATGCTGCTTAATCAACATCCTATGGCGCAAATGGCTGACGCCAACATTTCTGCTAATCGCACCCAAGTTGAGGTTGCTGAACAATCTTATAAACCACAATTTGGTGTCGAAGTGATGTATGCCTACCGTCAATCTGACAACATGAAAGGTGAACCAGCTTCAGATTTGCTGAGTGCCTATCTTACTATGGATATCCCTTTGTTCACTGATAACCGCCAAGATAAAAATGTAGCGGCCGCTCAATACCAAGTGGGCGCAGCGCAATATCAAAAAGATACGCTGCTCGCTCAAATGAACGCCCAAGTAAACGCATTAATGACGGACAGAATGAATCTCATTGAACGCATTCAGCGCTACCAAGAGCGCTTATTACCTCAGTCCAAAGCCCGCATTGAAGCGATAGAGCGCGGTTATCAGAACAATACTGCTCAGTTTGGTGATGTCATTACTGCATCAACCGATGAATTGGCTCTTCAAATGGAGCTTGCTCGCCTAATAACCGATATGAACCAGGTCAATAGCAAGTTATCCATGTTACTTGGTGGTTTCGAATATCAAGTTTCTGCGCCAAACACTCAGTACAATGAACAATAATAAAGGAATCAAGATGAGTACATTTAAAGTTGCAAGCCTAGCGTTACTGATCGGCAGCGCATTGGGTTATGGAGCGAATATTTACCTTTCAGGCATGAACTATAACATGGTTGGAATGACAGCTTCTGAGTCTAAATCAAGTGATGAACCACTGTATTGGGTCGCACCGATGGACCCAAACTATCAGCGAGATAAACCGGGAAAGTCGCCTATGGGGATGGATCTTATTCCTGTGTATGCTGATGACCTCAATGGTAGTAACGACAAGCCAGGAACAGTAAAAATCGATCCTGCGGTTGAAAATAACCTCGGTGTAAAAACAGATACCGTAAAGCAAGAGGTCCTTGCACCACGCATCGAAACTGTCGGCTATGTCGCCTTTGATGAGAGTCAACTTTGGCAGACCAATGTTCGAGTATCGGGTTGGGTTGAAAAGCTTTATATCAATGCCGTTGGTGAAAAAGTGAATCAAGGTGACACGCTGTTCACTCTGTATTCCCCAGAGCTTGTAAAAGCACAAGAAGAACTGATCAGTGCCTATAAGACCCAACGTAAAGGAATGATACAAGGTGCTACCGATCGTTTGATCACTTTGGGGGTTGACCGCAATCAAATTAAATCCATCGCCCGTCGAGGTAAAGCGTCACAATCCATTGAAATTAAAGCACCGGCAGACGGCGTTATTGCAAGCCTCAATATTCGTGAAGGTGGCTACCTTTCTCCAGCTCAAGCGGTGATCAGCGCAGGTCCTTTGAATCAAGTATGGGTAGATGCAGAAGTCTTTGAACGTCAATCACATTGGATTAAACAAGGCAGTCAAGCATCTATGACATTGGATGCCTTACCAGGTGGAGAATGGAATGGTGAAGTGGATTATGTTTATCCCATTCTTGACCCTAGTACGCGTACATTGCGTGTCCGCCTTCGATTCGATAACCCACAAGGTGAACTTAAGCCGAATATGTTCGCTAACGTCGCGCTAAAACCGGTATCAAGTGATGAAGTGTTAACCATTCCACGTTCCTCAGTCATCCGCTCTGGCGGTATGACTCGCGTGGTTCTGGCTGAGGGAGATGGAAAATATCGCTCTGCCAGAATTGAAGTTGGTCGTGAGTCCGCTGACAAGATTGAGGTTCTAAAAGGATTGCAACAAGGGGAGCGAGTTGTTACTTCAGCGCACTTCATGTTGGACTCTGAATCAAGCCAGTCTGCCGACCTATCAAGAATCAATGGTGTCGAACCAACTGCTGAAACGGCGTGGGCAACCGGCGAAATTACAGACGTAATGGCTGGGCATAGAATGCTAACTATTAATCATAAACCTGTTCCTGAGTGGGACTGGCCAAGAATGACCATGAATTTTATGGTATCAGAGAACGTTGAAATGGACCAACTTTCAAAAGGTCAAACGATTGATTTTGAAATGCAAAAATCTGAATCGGGTCAATATGAAGTAGTTGATTACAAAGTGAAAGAGCTGAGCATAGATACAGAGTTATGGGTAGACGGTAATATTTCTATGCTAATGGCAGATTTTGGTATGGTGACACTAAATCATCTTCCTGTAGCCGATTGGTCATGGGATGCTGGTGAGCTCAACTTTTCAGTCGGTGGTGACTTTGAACTCTCAGGTTTTCAGGAGGGTGACAAAGTTCGGTTTCTAGTTGAGAAACAAGGATCCGATTATCTTCTCAAAGAGTTAGTTAAAAGTGAGGATAAGTAATGATAGGTGCCATTATTCGCTGGTCTATCAACAATCGCTTCTTAGTGTTGGTAGCCACTTTTGCCCTCGTATTTGGTGGGCTTTATAGCGTAAAAAACACTCCTGTAGATGCCTTACCTGATTTATCAGATGTGCAAGTGATCATAAAAACAAGTTACCCGGGTCAGGCACCCCAAGTGGTGGAAGACCAAGTTACGTATCCTCTGACAACGGCGATGCTTGCGGTTCCTGGCGCTGAAACTGTTCGTGGATATTCGTTCTTTGGTGATTCCTATGTGTATATCATCTTCAATGACAAAACAGACATGTATTGGGCACGTTCGCGAGTGCTTGAATATTTAAGTCAAGTTGCGCCAAACCTTCCCCCAAGCGCTAAGCCAACACTGGGTCCAGATGCGACAGGTGTGGGCTGGATTTATAATTATGTATTGCAAGATAAAACTGGAAAGCATGACCTTGCTGAACTGCGTAGCTTACAAGATTGGTTCTTGAAATATGAGCTGCAAACTGTTGATGGGGTGTCTGAGGTTGCAACTGTTGGCGGTATGGTTAAACAGTACCAAGTACAAATTGATCCAGCTAAATTACGCGCATATGACCTTACCTTACAACAAGTCAATATGGCTATTCAAAATGGTAACCAAGAAAGTGGCGCGTCTGTAGTAGAAGTTGCTGAAGCTGAGCACATGGTTCGAACCACTGGTTACTTGTCTAGTATTGATGACATTAAAGCGCTTCCACTCAAGGTAAGCAAAAAAGGAACCCCCCTATTATTAGGTGACGTTGCTGATATTGACCTCGGACCACAGATGAGACGAGGAATCTCTGAATTAAATGGAGAGGGCGAAGTCGTAGGTGGCGTAATTGTCATGCGTTTTGGAGAAAACGCGAGCGAAGTGATCAATAATGTTAAGGATAAGCTAAACGAGCTTCAGGGTAGCTTGCCTGATGGTGTTGAGATAGTGGCTACTTACGATCGTTCTACGTTAATCAATGCAGCGGTTGAGAACCTTTGGAAAAAGCTTGCAGAAGAGTTCATTGTTGTCGCTATTGTATGTGCGTTGTTCCTATTCCATATTCGGTCTTCGCTCGTTATCGCATTGAGTCTCCCTGTCGGTATTTTAGGAGCCTTTATTGTCATGCATTGGCAAGGTATCAACGCCAATATCATGTCGCTAGGAGGGATTGCAATCGCGATAGGTGCAATGGTAGACGGTGCTATCGTTATGATAGAAAACGTACATAAGCACATTGAACGGACTCCATTGACTGACAAAAACCGATGGCAAGTGATTGGTGATGCGGCGCAAGAGGTTGGTGCACCGCTGTTCTTCGCGCTACTGATCATCACGCTAAGTTTTGTTCCTGTATTCGCATTGGAAGGTCAAGAAGGCAAGATGTTCTCGCCACTCGCCTTTACTAAAACTTATGCAATGGCGGCAGCAGCCGGCCTTGCTATTACGTTAGTGCCGGTGCTCATGGGATATCTTGTTCGCGGTAAAATATTACCAGAGAACAAGAACCCTATTAATAAAGGTCTAATTGCCCTTTACAAGCCCTTACTGAATATTAGTCTCAAGCACCCGAAAAGCATGATTGTATTGGCTATTGCTCTTATGGGGTCTGCTTATTATCCAACAATGAAGCTCGGTAGTGAGTTTATTCCTCCTCTTGATGAGGGTGACTTGATGTATATGCCAACCACCTATCCAGGTATTTCTATTGGTAAAGCGCGAGAGTTGCTTCAGCAGACAAACAAGCTAATTAAGACGGTACCCGAAGTACAGACAACATGGGGTAAAGTCGGTCGTGCTGACACTGCGACAGACCCTGCTCCCTTAACTATGATTGAAACCGTTATTCAGCTTAAACCGCGTGATCAGTGGCGTGAGGGCGTGACAACTGAGTCGCTACGAAAAGAGTTTGATGACTTGATTCAATTTCCTGGTTTAACTAACGCATGGGTGATGCCTATAAAGACGCGCATCGATATGTTGTCAACCGGTATCAAAACTCCAATTGGAATAAAAATAGCTGGAAGTGATTTAGCTGAAATTGAGAAAATAGGTGCTCAACTTGAACCTATCCTAAACAACATTACAGGCACTGCATCTGTATATGCAGAGCGTGTTGCTGGTGGTCGCTATGTGACTATTGATATCAATCGCAAAGCTGCAGCTCGCTACGCTCTTAGCATTAAGGAGATCCAACAAGTTGTTTCTACCGCAGTAGGTGGCATGAACATTGGTGAAACGATTGAAGGCCTCGAGCGTTACCCAATTAATGTTCGCTACCCTCAAGGCTATCGTGATTCAGTCGTTAAGCTACAGCAATTACCATTGGTTACCCCAAGTGGCGCTAGAATTGCTTTAGGTGATGTTGCCGATATTCGCTATGAAGATGGTCCACCAATGATTAAAACAGAGAATGCTCGTCCAAATGGTTGGGTGTTTGTTGATATTGATGGCAGAGACTTAGGCTCTTACGTTGAAGAGGCAAAGCAGGCGGTTGCAAAACAACTTGATATGCCAGCTGGCTATTCACTTGCTTGGTCAGGCCAATATGAGTACATGGAGCGAGCGAAAGAGCGCTTAGTTGTCGTGGTGCCTATTACGATTGCCATCATTATGCTTTTGCTTTACTTGAGTTTCCGCCGTATTGGTGAAGTGATGATCATCATGCTAACTCTACCGTTAGCCATGGTTGGGGGGCTGTGGTTGATGTATTACCTTGGCTACAATTTATCTATCGCGGTGGGCGTTGGCTTTATTGCTTTGGCTGGGGTTGCCGTCGAGATCGGGGTCATCATGTTGGTGTATCTCAACCAAGCATGGCACTACACCAAACTGGATGCCCAAGAACAGAGCAAATCACTGAATGTAGATGATTTGAGTAGCTCGATTCGAGAGGGAGCTGGATTACGTGTTCGTCCGGTAATGATGACGGTACTTACGGTGATCATCGGTCTTATCCCAATCATGTACGGTGAGGGCACTGGCTCTGAGGTAATGCAGCGTATCGCAGCACCGATGATTGGTGGCATGGCCTCAGCTCTGTTACTAACACTTCTCGTTATTCCTGCGATTTTCAAGCTTTGGAAAATACGCGAACTCAAACACCACTAAACACACATACGGGCTAAGAACGAACTTAGCCCGTAAACTTATTAATGAAATAGTAAGGAATATAACCATGAAAAAGACACTACTAGCCGTATTACTTTCAATGACAGCAGCGTCAGCTATGGCAGAGATGGATCATTCAAAGATGGACCACAGTAATATGAATAATGGAGATATGGACCATTCAAAAATGGATCACTCTATGATGAATATGGAGGGAATGTTGGATGTTGGTATGCCAGCAACAGGTGCAAAGCCAGATAAAGTGGTCCATGTTGTGTTGGCAGATGACATGACAATCAAGTTCAAAAAAGAAGTACAAATTGAACCGAATGATGTAGTTCAATTTGTGGTTATGAATGCTGGCAAGATTGATCACGAGTTCACTATTGGTTCAGCGAAAGAGCAACTTGAACATCGAGAAATGATGAAGAAAATGCCTCATCATATGCATGATTCTGGGAATGCAGTTACAGTAAAACCGGGTAAAGCTAAGCAGTTGTTTTGGCACTTCCACGGGGATAGCAAGGTTGAATTTGCATGCAATATTCCAGGGCATGCAGAAGCAGGCATGATTAAAAAAGTGAGTTTATAGGCGCTATAAAGGAATCTGATGATGTTAAAGCGTTCATTCATGCTAGTGGGGATGTTTAGTGTGAGCTTATTCTCCTATGCGTCGGAAGGCTCAATTTCAGCCGGTGAGTCGACTTTTCGTACTGTAGGGGGATATGGATGTATTGCGTGTCATGGGCTTTATGGTCAAGGGGGAGGTAACGTTGGTGGGAATATCAGAGGTAACTCCTTAAATGACCTGAAATACAGCCTAGAGCATGAACAAACAATGAAGCTTTTAGGCGACGCACTAAGTGAACAAGATAAGATAAATCTAGCAGAATACATGGAGTATCTTGGAACGTTTCAATTAGTGGATTGGATGTATGAAGGTACCAAGGGGGCGCTACTCTCAGTTTCTATAGATAGCGGCAAGAAGAGTCAGTTGGTGGTACTAAATAAAATGTTTGAGTCGATGTCAATTGATCTCTCCCCTTTGGCTGGTAAACATTTAACACTGCGTGTAGAGCCGTATGAAACTCAGTACTTTGAGTGGCTTCCTGAAAAGGGAGTATATGAGCTGAGTTATGGCGATGAAGCCGTCAGTATTAACGTAAAATAGATTTTGGTTAGGTAACTTTATGAGTAAAAATTTGAGACTTATTGCACTTTCATCTTTGATTTTGAGTTTTAACGTCTTTGCTAAGCCTGTTATTGAGCTTTATAAATCGCCTACTTGTGGTTGCTGCAAGGAATGGGCTGCAATTATGGAGAAGAAAGGCTATGAAGTGAATGTTAACCATGCTCATGATTGGAGTGATGTCAAACAAGAGTTTGGTATGCCTAATCAACTGATGTCCTGCCATACAGCTGTCATTGGTGGCTATATGATTGAAGGGCATGTTCCTGAGTCTGATATCAAACGTTTGCTTGAGGAGAGACTTGAAAATATTTCAGGAATTGCGGCTCCTGGTATGCCGCAGCATTCGCCGGGAATGGCACGACCAGGGCAAGAGTACAAAGGCTTTAATGTGGTGTCTTTTGACAAGACAGGTCACATGAAGCTGTACAATAAGTACTAAAAGTCGATTAAGCATTTTGGGCTCTTGAGGTAAGAGAGGAGCTCTTTTATTTAATTAAAAGCAGCACTTACACTAACTGAAACGAGCCCCCATCATTCCGGTCGCGGTAGGAATAGCGGTCACCCGCTACCCCCCGCACAGATCCGTACGTGCGCTACTAACGCATACGGCTCCTACCTTGGGTCTAACGTCAAATCGCTGCTCAGGATAAGGGTGGACAATTCTTGCTTTGGGGATCCAGTAATCAACTAATTTCCTAAAACGTGACCATGTCATTTTATGACGCTGGCTACGCCTTCGCAGTTGCTTTAGCCATGCATTAGTGATCTCTGTAATAAACAGATTTAGGGAGCGACCATTCATTGGGACACCATAATAGTTGATGTGCCCTCGAATAATCTGATTCAGCCACTTTCCAACCTTCCACGGCGGTAAGTGAAGCCTTTTCTTTAGCTCCTGTCTGACCCATTTTATCTTACTGATAAGTCGCTTTTTGATTGTCTTCCGCTTGATCATTATGGCCTTTCGGCTCTTAGTCAGGTCACAGTAATGTGTGAATCCAAGGAAATCAAAGGTTCCTGGTCTTTGAACTTTCCCTCTTTTAAAGTCTTCAAAAGCGAATCGTCCAAAATGTATCAACTTGGTTTTGTCCGGATGAACGGATAAGCCAAATTGAGAGAGGCGTCTTTTCAACCCCTCTAAACACGCATTTGCATCATTTTTATGCTGAAAACCGATAACAGCATCGTCAGCGTACCTAACCATGATGACATCGCCAGTTGCACTTCGATGCCGTTCTCGGTTCAGCCAAAGATCAAAAGTATAATGAAGATAAACATTTGCCAACAATGGTGAGATCACCGATCCTTGAGGAGTCCCGAGGAGCGATTTAATTCGCTGGTTATGTTCATCAACGTACCCTACTTTTAACCATTTGGTAATAATTTTGAGCAATGGTTTATCTGCGACTCTGTGCTCTAAGAACTGGATCAACCAATCATGTTCTACAGTATCAAAGAACTTGGTTATATCTAAATCAAGCACCCAGTTTATCTTTCTCGGGGTCTGAAGCCCAATGGAACGAAATCGATAAAGATGATCGATTCATCCTTGCCACAGCTTGCTTTTAGAGCTTCATAAGCCTCTATGAAGGCTTGCTGTTTTGCTTCATCAAACTTATGTGGAACGCCTTTCGGTTGCTTGTAGCTAAAGCCATTGTGGTGAAGCCATTTGTTCATACCAGAAACGGTATAATCAAGTCCAAATGTCTCTTTAACGTAAGCGACAATTTGATGAGTGTGAGAATAGGTTATCTCAGTCAAATGCTCGATTAGATGCATGGTTTGAGTAGCAGAAAGCTTGCTTTGGCTTCCGCCATTCTCAGGTTTAAGTTTTTCAGAAAGAACGTAGTCGCTAAGGTGACGTGCAACGGTCGATTCATGAATACGAAGGGCTTGTGAAATCATAGCCTGACTCCAACCTTCTGACGCGAGTAAAATCGCTTTGATGCGGTCACGCACTCGACCATCACGAGTTGAATCGTGCATTTGTTCGAGTTGCAGTTTATGTTGAGGAGTCAGTATTATTTTCATGGTGCGTAGCATGATCCTGATTTTATGAAAAATCAAGCATCTTCAATGATCACGAGTATAGATAACTGCGTTATTAAATTTCTGGGTTTTAATATGACCACTTATAAAAAACCTTTAAACAAGCAATGGATTATAATATCAACTTAAATAACACTCACTCAATAACAACCATTTTTACCAAAAACTCTATTATACCATGATGTATATTTACCTTTAGTAACACCGATATATCGAAATATCGTTGTTACTAAAGGTTCGTATCATACATGCACATCAAAAACACCAGTAACCTCTTATAAATTTTAGCGGCTAAAATCGCCAAAAAAATGTATATAATTCGATATATCGAAATTATATATCCCTCTGAGAAATAGAGCAAAAAACTGTTGACAAATAATATTTTGAACTCTAGCTTAATATAACAAAGCTTACTTTATTTTCCGAAATGAAAATACCCGATAAATTTAAACGGGGGGCTTGTAAGTATAAATAATGCCCCCTGTTTTAAAAACTGATAACAAACAAGAATAGAAATGCAATTAGTTTGTATAAGGAACTCTGCATGACTACAGAACAATGGATATTTGAAAAATATGGCAATTCTCCGCTGCTTTCGTTTACCCAGGTTGCAGAGATCCTGCATCGCAGTCCTGAAGGATTGAGAATTACTCTTCGCACTAACTGCGATTTAGCCAACAAGCTGAAACCCAATCGACTCAAAATTGGCAGACGGGTTTATTTCAAAGTCTCCGATATAGCCAACTTAATTGACCAAGCCACTCCGGACAATATGGAGGCTTGAGATGTCGGATTACGTCAAAGAGCTGCAAGCCTGGATTATTCAGCGCCAGCCCAATACTCGCCCCCCCACCAAGCAGGAAGTCCTTGCAACCTTCCTTGGCGTTCAACCCTTCGTCGAGGAAAGCATTGAGGCCGGATATAACCTCAAAACCATTTGGGAGTACCTAACGGAGCAGAAATATATCTCGTTCCGCTATGAAACGTTTCTGCGCTACGTAAAGCAGTACATCACGACGCCCCCCAAGCCCTGCACAACCAATAAGCCAGAGGAAGAAAAGCAGAACGTTTCTCGCAAGGTCAGCGGATTTTCGTTTGATGCCAAGCCAAATAAGCAGGACTTGATATGAATACGCAGCCACGCTGTTTACCCGCTGTCAACTCGCAGTCACGACGCTACCAACACGCAACGCCGACACAACTTTGTGTGTTTTTCGCTGGTATTGATGTGGTTTGTTCGTGTTTTTGCCTGCTTTTGGGCTGGTTTACGCGCAATTGCGCTACAGCAGCGCAGCATACCTGCGGTATCCAAAACACAGTTGCGGGTGATATTGCGGGCAGGATAGGTGAAGTGGTCCCCCCGACAAGTCGGCGTTTACCACTTCACTTCCCTTATTCGCGCCAGCGCGCTCAACGGTAATCCTGCCCTGCGGGGCCGAGTCAGTAACCGACGGTTCGAGACGGAGACAACACATGAGTCATGCAGAGAAAGTCACCAGGAAGAATACGACGCCAATCAAAGTCTATTGCCTGCCGGAAGAGCGTGAACAGATTGAAGCCAACGCCAAACAAGCCGGGCTGAGCGTATCCACTTACCTGCGCAGAATTGGTCAGGGACGCCAAGTGAAAAGCGTCGTTGATGCACAGCAGGTGCGAGAACTGGTTAAGGTCAATGGCGATCTTGGCCGCCTTGGCGGTTTACTCAAACTCTGGCTGACCAATGATGTTAAAGCAGCGCAAATCGGTGTGCCAACCATTAAAGCCGTGCTGAACCGAATTGATACCACCAAAGATCAGATGAGCACCATCATGGAATCGGTCCTGCGCCAAAGGTGATAGTCATGATTGTTAAACACATTCCGATGCGTTCCACGCACAAATCTGATTTTGCCGGCTTAATCAATTACCTCACCGATGCTCAAAGCAAAGAGCACCGCTTGGGGCTCGTGAAGCTGACGAACTGCCATGCCGATTCCGTCCGGGACGCAATCAGCGAAGTGCTTGCCACTCAGCAGTCAAACACCCGGGCCAAGAACGATAAAACCTATCACCTGATCATCAGCTTCCGAGCCGGAGAACAGCTTGCTCAGGACGTGCTTTCAGAGATTGAAAATCGTGTGTGTGACAGCCTTGGATTTAACGGTCATCAACGTATCAGCGCCGTGCACAACGACACGGACAACCTGCATATCCATGTTGCCATCAATAAGATTCACCCAACTCGACACACCATGCATGAACCGTATGCTGCTTATCGAACCTTGGCCGAACAATGTGAGCAGTTAGAAAAAGCGTTTGGACTCCAGCAGGACAATCACACACCGCAGCAAACTCACAACGCTGCGCGCGCGGCTGACATGGAGCGACACTCTGGCATTGAAAGCCTGGCCGGTTGGATTAAACGTGAGTGTTTAGAGGAGATTAAAGCCGCCCAGACCTGGGCTGAACTGCACGATACCTGCCGCGCAAATGGCCTAACGCTATCGGCCAAAGGTAATGGCTTGGTTTTCTCGGCTAACAATGGCATCACGGTCAAAGCCAGTACCGTTGCCCGAGATCTTTCAAAACCCAAGTTAGAAGCTCGATTCGGCGTTTTCCAATCGGCTCAGTTCGATAGCAATCGCTCCGGCCAAGCCGCGCAGCGCAATTACCAAAAGCAACCGCTAAAAACACGCATCGATACCAGCGAACTGTATGCACGCTATCAGCGTGAGCAAAAGGCTCTCGCAACTCATAAGGCCACCGCTTTAGAGCAGCTTCGCCACAAGAAAAACCAGCAAATCATCAACGCCAAAAATAACAACAAGGTTCGCCGCGCCGCCATCAAGCTGACTGGCAGCCGTCGATTTACCAAACGCGTACTGTATTCCCAGGCGAGTCAGGCACTGCAAAGCGGCTTGGCCGCTATTCATAAACAATACCGACAAGAACGCCAACAGGTTTATCAAACTCACAGCAAGCGCACCTGGGTCGATTGGCTGAAACACCAAGCGCAACACGGCGACCAAACAGCATTAGCCGCGTTGCGAGCGCGAGAAGCAGCTCAGGCACTGAATGGCAACACGCTCCAGGGAAACGGACAGACACGAAAAGACCACGGCAGTGTGATCGATTCAATCACCAAAACCGGCACCGTTCTGTTTCGCTCCAAAAATGGCGCGGTCCGTGACGATGGTCAGCGCCTTCAGGTTTCAACTCAATCCGACTCCGAAGCGATAACTCAGGCGCTAAAAATAGCCCTGGAGCGTTATGGCAATCAAATCAGTGTCAATGGTTCTCCGGAATTTAAAGCTCGCGTGATCCGCGCAGCGGCAGACACCGGCCTGCCCCTCACTTTCAGCGATACAGGTCTGGAACAACGCCGACTCGCACTGCTGTCTGCCAATCATCAGGCCACACCGGCTAAGGCTCAACGCCGTGGTGTTCCACCGATTGGCAAAGCGCCGCCTGGCATCAGGCTCAACACGCTCAGCACTCTTGCTCAGCTTGATGTCATGCGTTTTGACAAACCTCAGGAGCAAAGGCCATCGGCGCTGGAACAACGCAAAGCGCAACTTCGCGCTGAAATGGCTCAGAAAAAACAGAAACAAGCCAAGAAGAGCAGAAGTCGATAAACCACTTAAACGTCAGTAAGGAATACACGATGAAAATCAGCACAAAAATTTTAGCGGCTAAAATTCGTCTTTTAGCACTCGGCGGGATAATGGCACACGCTAGCCCTGTTTGGTCCGGTATACCGGTGGCCGATGGCGTTAACCTGCAACAAAACATCATTTCAGCAATGGAAGCCGTGACGCAGACCGCCAAACAAATCCAGCAGTATCAGTCCCAATTGCAGCAATATGAAAACATGCTGCAAAACACTATGGCTCCGGCTTCCTACATCTGGGACCAGGCTCAATCCACGATTCATGATCTGACTCAGGCGACCAATACACTCGCCTACTATCAGAATCAGCTCGGCAGTCTGGACGAGTATCTAGCCAAATTTCAGGATGTGGCCTACTACCGCAGTTCACCTTGCTTTTCCTCGTCAGGATGCAGTGAAACGGAAAGGACTGCCATGATCCAAAACCGTCGCTTGGCCTCTGAATCTCAGAAAAAAGCCAACGACGCGTTATTCAACAATTTGGCACTCCAGCAGGACAACTTACAAACCGATGCCCGTCAGCTTCAGCGATTGCAGTCAGCCGCTCAGGGAGCTGATGGTCAGATGGCCGCTATCGGTTATGCCAACCAGCTTGCCAGTAACCAGGCCAACCAACTGCTGCAAATCCGCAGTTTATTGATTGCTCAGCAAAACGCTGTAGGCGCTCGGATGCAGGCAGACGCCGATAAAGAGGCACTGCAACAAGCGGCCCACGAAGCACTTTTTGATTTTGGTTCGCCAACCGACCGTTCCCAAAACAGAGGGTTTTAAGTATGAAAATCACTTCACCTATCGCTTTGTGCCTGCTTACGTCATTGCTTCTGCTTGGCTGTGACCAATCACAAGACATCAAAGATATCGATTGCGACTCACCGAACCTGACCAAAGCCGAAAAACAACAAGCCAACTGCTTTTGGAACATGAGTGACCCTACCGATCGCAGCCAAAATAAGAGGTTCTGATCATGAAGGTTCGTCAGTTATTACCTTTGGGCTTGATTATCCCTTCGGTGACCGCCCATGCTGCCATTGATAACAACGGTGTGCTGGATGATGTCGCATTACAGTTCATGATGGTCGCCAGTACCTGGGCAGGCGTGATGACTAACTACGCCAGTTGGCTGTTCTGGCTGCTTGGTACTATCTCTCTGGTTTGGACCGGAGGAACCCTCCTCCTCCGTCAAGCGGATATCAGGGAATTCTTTGCCGAGTTTATCCGCTTCATAATGACCTTCGGCTTCTTTCTGTGGCTGCTACGCAATGGTCCTGAATTTGCCACGTCCATCATCGATTCACTGAGAATCATTGGCGCAGAAGCTGCGGGGTTACCGCGTGAACTGACGCCATCTGAGCCAATCAGTATCGCGCTGGATATTGTGGCTAAATCAGGCAATGCCTACAGTTTTTCCAGCCCCTTCGACAGCCTGGCGATCTTTATCATCACCCTGCTGATTGTCGTTTGTATGACGATCGTTTCTGCCAACGTATTAGTGGCCTTGGTGTCGGCCTGGGTACTTTGTTATGCAGGAATCTTTGTCCTTGGTTTTGGCGGCTCACGCTGGACATCCGATATCGCTATTAACTATTTCCGTAACGTCCTTGGCCTGGCGTTAAAACTCATGACGATGACTCTCATGATCGGCATTGCGATGTCCATTATGGATTCATTCCTGATCAACCTATCTGACGACGCTCCCATGCGAGAGCTACTGGTTATTTTCATTGTTGCGTTGGTCCTGGTGCTACTGATCCACTCCGTTCCCAATATCGTTGCCGGTCTCATCCCTGGCGCAGGGGCCGCCGCCAGTTCGGGCAACATCAGTGCCGGAGCAATGGCCGGGGCCGCAATGACCACCGGGGGAATGGCGGCTGGTGCGGTTATGAGCACTGCCGGGGGCGCATCCGCCCTTCAAGCCGCATTTAAGTCGGCGACCAACTCAGAGATGGCCGACATAATGACAGGCTCAATTGGCAGCGATTCTGCCAAGTCCGAAGAACCAGGTACAGGTGACACACCGTTTGCCAGAGCCGCAGGTATGGGGCGTGAGTCGAATTGAGTTTTCACTGGCCGGTAGACTGTTGGCTAAAGAATCACACACCGAAGTTCTGAGAGAACAGATCTCCAGGATTTCACCATTAGGCACATAGGAGAACAAGCATGGAACTACATTTTCCACCTCAAAACTGGACCGACTTTGGCGCGTTTTTCGCGGTCATGTTCCTGGTAATGCTGGCGTTTTATTTTGCTGGTCAGTGGGCACATACCACCAAGTACAGTAAGCAGCTTTATCGCTTAGCGGACGTGCTGGAAGGGATTCAAAACAAAGTGGCCGATAAGGCATATCGAGGAATGATGTCGTTGAATAAGCAAACCAACAAAACCAGAGGTTGGCCGTTCAAGTAACGCAAATAATCAAGACACACAGGCCGGTGCTCGCAACACCGGCCCGCATTTTCACATTAACCTTCCTGAGAGGTATAACATGACAATAAAACATTATAGAGCACCTCACACAGAGTTAAAGTGCTTAAATTTCACCCTATCCAATGTATCTTGTGAGGACTGATATCATGTCACGCAAGAACACTAAGACAACACCGACAGCAATCAAAGGCTATTCCTCTGAAGTACGTGTAGTTCTGCGAGTAGTAAAACAAAGTAGCGTGCCAGAGGCTACTCGCCGCTTGATAGACAAGCTGAAGCACTTTCAGGACAAACCCTTTGTTCTCAGGTCTCTAAATTCACTGATTAGCCCTCACAGAGATATGCAGCGCCGCGTAAGAGTCAGAGCGTTTCGGGTCTTAACGGTTCTAATCAGTTATATGGATTGGGCAACATTCCGCATTGGAGTCCCAAAGACGTAAGCGTTCACCGAGGTATCTTGACTTACCATGCCTGAAGAAGCATGTGCAGTTTATAGATCAAAAACGTTCGGGTACGGTTTCTTCTCAACGACTGACGTGATGATTTCACTCAGAACTGACA
>NZ_VHTC01000044.1:0-20981 GCF_013048685.1 Vibrio sp. A8-1 | reverse complement strand
TTAGGGGCTTTCTTTCTGCTCATAACAAACAGGATGAAGCACTGGAATGATCACTCAATAGTAAAAAGTGGATCAAGTGCTGAGTGTCACACTTTTTCTGTCAATAGGGGCTTGGTGAACACTTACATTTAACCCACGTACAATTAAAGATACTGCAACGTACGAAAATCCAATTTCTGTCGCGCAAGGTATTGAATCTGTATTTGTAAATGGTGAGCTATCTTATTTAAAAGATAAAGTCACCGACAATAGAAATGGTGTATTTATTTATAGAAATAACACCCATCAATAATCTATAAAATTAATTAATTTTATAGATTAAGTATTATCACTGGAGAATATTATGTCAATTAAACGTTATGGTGTAGAAGGTGGCATAGGTACTGGCGGTCAACATTTACCATTTGCACGTGCAACAGAAGCGGGTGGCTTCTTATATGTATCAGGTCAAACACCAATGACTAACGGCGAAGTGGTAGAAGGCGGCATCGTTGACCAGTCTCGCTTAGCGATTCAAAACTGTGTCGATATTATGGAAGAAGCAGGCTACAAGCTAGCTGACGTGGTACACGTAAAAGTGGTACTAACAGATTCTCGTTATTTCCAATCGTTTAACAAAGTATTCAGAGAGTTCTTCGGTGATAACCCACCTGCACGTATTTGCATGGTGTGTGATCTCGTGGTGGACGTGAAAGTCGAGGTCGATGTGACTTGCTATCGCGAAGATCGCCGATAGAAATCACACTTTACCTAATTAAATAAAATAGAGTGCCGGAAATAATTACTTTCCTGTTATTACCCTTTTGGCACTCTCACTCCCTACATAAATGTAATTTCATAAAGCAGTAGTGCGTAATATATTTAGCGAAAGCTATAAAAATAAAATTAGATAATATATGGAATAAAATCTAATACTTGCTGCTGGAATTATATCAATCTGAAAGATGGATTTTATATAAGAGGTGTTCAATGAACAGTACACTATTTCTTACCGGCTTCGGTGCGTATGTCTTATTTTTAATTTGGTTGGGGTGGTTTGTTTCTCGTAACCAAAAATCAGGTGAAGACTTTCTACTCGGTGGTCGAAGATTACCTCTGTTTCTCGTATTAGGTACCACGATAGCAACCATGGTTGGCACGGGCTCAAGTATGGGCGCGGTCGGCTTTGGTTACTCAAACGGTTGGGCTGGTGCGCTTTACGGCATTGGCGGCGCAATTGGTATTTTACTATTGGCGCTGTGGTTTGCACCGGTTCGTAAACTTAACTTCATGACGATGAGTGAAGAACTTGCCTACTACGTGGGTGCAAACCGCATCGTGAAGAACGTGGTTGGTCTGCTTATCTTTATCGCTTGTATTGGCTGGCTGGGCGCACACATCCTTGGAGGTGGTATGTACTTAGCGTGGATTGCCGATATTGAGCTCAGCACTGCGAAGATGATTATCGCAGCAGCGTTTACCATTTATGTTGTGATTGGCGGTTACACTGCCGTAGTTTGGACGGATACCATTCAAGCCATCATCTTGTTTGTCGGCTTCATTCTAATGGCGGTACTGTCTGTGCAGCACATAGGTGGTTTAGACAATCTTTATTCTGCTATGGACCCAGAAGCAGTTAGCTTCCTTGCGATTGATAAGCTGGGTTTAATTCCTGCGGTTTCTCTTGCTGTCGTGATTGGTGTGGGTGTACTTGCAACGCCTTCATTCCGCCAACGTATTTACTCAGGTAAAGATGTATCAACCATCCGTCGTTCATTCGTGGCGTCTGGTGTGCTGTACTTGTTCTTCTCAATCATCCCAGCAGTTATTGGCATGGCGGCGCATGCGATGGACCCTGAACTGAACAACGCGAACTTTGCTTTCCCGTATATCGCAGCAACGATATTGCCAGTAGGCGTCGGTCTTATTGTTCTGATTGCGGGTTTATCGGCAACCATGTCGAGTGCAAGTTCAGATGCGATTGCGGGCGTGTCTATCTTACTGCGTGATGTTTACGTCATGTTCACAGGTCGCGTGCCAAACAAAGAATCCATGTTGAATTACTCTCGCTTGGCTTTGATTGTAGTGATCGGTTGTGCATTGCTGTTCGCACTAACCTCGAACGACATCATCAGCTATATCACTAAGATGATCTCGACAGTCATGTCTGGTATGTTTGTCTGCGGTATGTTAGGTCGCTTCTGGAAGCGTTACAACTGGCAAGGTGCATTGGCAACATTGGCCGGTGCATCTATCGCTTCATTTGCAGTAATGATGAGCCCAGACCTGACCACTTTTTGGGGTAACCCAGTGATTCCATCTTGCTTATTTGCCCTAACCGCAGGTGTGGTAGTAAGCCTAGTGACTCCAGCTAACCAAGTTTCACCAGAAATAGCGAAAGCAATCCTTGATGATGAGCGTGCTCTGATGGAAATGGAATTGTCTGATAAAGGTCTTCTGGAACAAGATGCTTCTCTACAAAACCGCACAACTGCGGCAAATCAAAATGCTTAACAGAAGAGAGTTTCCGGCTCGAGCAGAAACTCGTTGATAAGCGCCTGACAAACGGGTGGCTCCCCCGAGCCACTATTCTAAATCTATCCAAATTAGGTGAACGATGACGGATTCATCCCATACTAAAATTGCTTTCTTTGGCGAATGCATGATTGAACTGAGCGGCGACCCAATTCGCAAAGGTTTTGGGGGCGACACGCTCAATACTGCACTTTACCTCTCTCGCCTGACTAATCAGCAACCTGTCCGAGTGTCTTACGCGACCGGTCTTGGGGAAGACGTACTTTCTCAAGAACTTCTGGAAAACTGGCAACAAGAAGGCATTGCAACTGATCTTGTCGAGATCTTCCCAGCTCAGTTGCCGGGATTGTATATGGTGCAGACAGATCAAGAAGGCGAGCGCAGCTTTCTTTATTGGCGTGATAGCGCAGCTGTTAAAAGCTACTTCTCTACCTCTTCACTCAATAAATTAGAGTCTGCGATTACGAACCAAGAACTGGATTACCTCTACCTAAGTGGCATCAGCATTGCGATTTTAAATGACGATAGCAAGGTAAGGCTTAAAAAGGCGTTAAGTCTGTTCTCACAAGGTGGAGGCAAAATTATCTTTGATAATAACTTCCGTCCTCAACTTTGGTCTGCAGAAGAGGCGAAACATTGGTACAGCCAAATTCTGCCTTTAGTCGACATTGCACTTATCACAGAAGACGATGATGTCTTAGTGTGGGGGGAAGAAGAAAGTGCCGAGCAGCGCTGCCTTAGCTTTGGCTGCCCAGAAATCGTGATCAAACGTGGCTGCGAACCATGCAAGCTGGTTTGGTCGCAAGGTGATGACAAACAAAACCTCAGGCATCAAAACATAGAAAAGCAAAGCGCTTACGTAGCTGCCGAGAAGGTCGAGAAAGTGATCGACACCTGTGCTGCTGGCGATTCCTTTGCCGCTGGTTACTTGGCTGGGCGATTGACCGGACAAAGCTGTGAGCAGTCTGCTCAACTCGGTCACCGACTAGCCGCAACCGTTATTCAATATCCTGGCGCGATCATTCCAAACGACGCCATGGCTCATCTCATTCGATAATTTCCGAGAACGTATTATGTCCCAAGCAATGATTAAACAACTTCAGCAATTCAAAGTTATTCCAGTTATCCAAATCAACAAAGTTGAGCACGCGATTCCATTGGCGAAAGTACTAGTAGAAAACGGCCTGCCAGTCGCAGAAGTGACGTTTCGAACAGAAGCGGCAGCCGATGCGATTAAAGCCATGCGTGACGCATATCCGCAAATGTGCATCGGTGCAGGTACAGTATTGACGCCAGAGCAAATTACCCAAGCGAAAGACGCGGGTGCAGAGTTTATTGTCGCGCCGGGGTTGAATCCAAATACGGTACATCGCTGCCAAGAAATCAACATGCCAATTGTACCGGGTGTGAACAGTCCAAGTCAGGTTGAACAAGCACTTGAGCTGGGTTTGAACTTCCTCAAATTCTTTCCTGCGGAAGCGAGCGGCGGTATTGCGATGGTGAAATCGCTACTGGCACCTTATGTCGATGTGAGTTTGATGCCGACGGGTGGTATTGGCAAAAATAACGTCAATGATTACTTAGCCATCGACCGTGTGGTTTGTTGCGGTGGTACTTGGATGGTGGCACCGAGCTTAATTGAAAACGAACAGTGGGACGAGGTTGGCAAGCTGGTTCGTGAAGCGGTGGAGCTGGTCGCATAACTCAAACAAAGTGTTTTGGCCGAGTCACATGCTTCTTTGAAACAGAGTGACTCGGGTTGAATAACAACGATAGGATGGCGCGGATGAACAAAGGAACATTAGTACTACTCATTTCAGGCTTAATCACAATTCCAACGGCAGCGATGGCGATGACTCCCAACACCGATCTTAACCTAATGCCTTATCCACAAAATGTAGAGCTGGGGCAGGGGAAAATCTCACTGGATAAATCCTTCAGCATTTACATCAAAGGCTATGATTCACCGCGGGTGCAGTTCAACATAAAGCGCACTATGGAGCGTTTATATCGCCAAACTGGCTTACCAATGTTGAACTGGTATGCCGAGTCGGAAAAAGACGCGACCTTGGTGATTGATATTCGCAATGCGCCGAAGTCAGAGGTGCAAGACATTAATAGTGATGAGTCTTATCAACTGGAATCGCGCAATGGTCAGATCATCATTCGCTCCGAACGCCCTTACGGTGCTTTCCATGGTTTAGAAACCTTTTTGCAGTTAGTGACTACGGATGCGACAGGGTACTTTGTTCCTGCAGTGTCGATTCAAGATGAGCCGCGTTTTCCTTGGCGTGGTGTTTCTTACGACACTTCCCGTCACTTTATTGAACTCGATGTGATCCTTCGCCAACTCGATGCGATGGCATCAGCAAAAATGAATGTCTTCCATTGGCATATGTGGGATGACCAAGCGATCCGTATCCAACTCGATAATTACCAAAAACTGTGGCAAGACACCGCAGATGGTGATTACTACACCAAAGATGAAATCCGCTATGTGGTGAATTATGCGCGTAACCTTGGTATTCGAGTTATCCCTGAAATCTCTTTGCCGGGACATGCTTCGGCAGTAGCGCACGCATACCCTGAACTGATGTCTGGTATGGGCGAGCAATCTTATCCGCACCAACGTGGCTGGGGTGTGTTTGAACCGTTAATGGACCCTACCAATCCCGAACTTTACAAGATGCTGGTGAGCGTGTTTGACGAAGTGGTCGAGCTCTTTCCAGATGAGTATTTCCATATCGGTGGTGATGAGCCTAATTACCAACAGTGGAAAGACAACCCTAAGATTCAGCAATTTATCAAAGACAATAACTTAGATGGTGAGCGTGGTCTGCAATCGTATTTGAACACTAAGGTTGAACAAATGCTGGAAGCACGTGGCAAGAAGATGACAGGTTGGGATGAAATCTGGCACAAAGATCTTCCCACTTCGATTGTGATTCAAAGCTGGCAAGGGCACGACAGTATTGGTCGAGCAGCAAAAGAGGGCTACCAAGGTATTCTCTCAACAGGTTATTATCTAGACCAGCCTCAACCAACCAGCTATCACTACCGCAATGACCCAATACCGAAAGGAATTACGGTAGATGACCAACTATATCAAGATGAGAAATTCGCGACTTATGATTGGGTGAAACCGCGCAACAAAGGTGGTCCGCGTATAGGTAATCTAACCATTATTAAAGCGGCAGACGGCAGCTACCGTGCGTTTACCGATTACAACGGTAAGTCTCGCGAAGAGGTGTTCATCATTGAGTACCTACCGGGTGTGAAATTTAGAGGCCACTTCGATAACTTTATGTCTTATACCGAGTTCAATTATGACTTTGCGGATGGCAAGTTGAAAGATAGTAGTTACCAGTTGATTGGCAATGTTCGTTGGCCTACGACTGGAGAATTAGTGGCGAGCAGTGACATGGAAGGTAGTATAATTCCCGAGCCTAATGGCGGTTATCCGGCAGAACTGACCGAGAAAGAACAGCAGCTAATCTTGGGTGGAGAAATCACCATTTGGGGAGAGAACCTCGATTCAATGACCATCGAGCAACGTTTATGGCCGAGAAGCTACGCAATTGCTGAGCGTCTATGGTCGAGTCAAGACCTGACTGATGAACGCAGCATGTACAGGCGCATGAAGGTAATAGATACATGGTCTGAAATTTCGCTTGGCTTGCGTCATCATGCCGATGCCAATATGATGTTGAAACGTCTTGCCAATGGTGCGGACGAAACACCGCTACAAACGTTAGCGAAGTACATTGAGCCTGCTCAATACTACGCTCGTCACTGGGAGAAGTGGATCTCTACACCAAACGAAGGCGATTTATACAACCAGTACGAACGATTAAACCGCTTTGCGGACGCATTACCAGTAGAAAGCCTAGCAGTGTACGAGATGCAAGATTTGGTCGTGGCTTATGCTCAAGGTGATATAACTGCGTTGGATGCGTTAGCGATGCATTATCAAAATATTAAATTAGCGGCGCAGCAAGCCAAACCTATTTTCGCGGCAAATGTGGCGTCGGTAGAAACAGTGCCAGTTGCAGAAGCTGCCATCAAAGTTGCCGATTTAGGTTTAACCTTGATTGAACTTGCTAAGCAGGGCAGTGGTATGGGCCAATCTGATGTTGAAGCGTATCAACGTATCACCAATGAAAATGCGATTATTTTTGATGAAACTATTGTCGCTATTGTCGTACCAACTGAGCAGTTGCTTCACACTTTAACCGATTGATAACTAAAAGAGATTGCCGTCTGGTATCACAGGCGGAATCTTAACGGTTAAGCATTATTATATCTCCGAAAGGTTTTCTCATGACATTAAATGGTCACTTACATTTTTATGTGGGCACCTATACCGATTCACCAAGTCAAAGTCATGGTATCGCGTGTGTCTCTCTCGATTCGACTACTGGTTTACTGACAATCAATCACGACCTCGTGCCAGACGCGATGAGAACGACACGCAATCCGTCTTATCTTACGGTTACCGAACATGGCTTATACACCTTTAATGAAGTAGAACGCTTGGAAGGTGCAGAGCTGATTTTTGCTGAAAATACAGACAGCTATGCATTGCCAATTGAAGGCGACTATCCTTGCTATGTCGACATCAAAGCCCCGCTACTTGCTGTGGCCAACTACGGTTCCGGAAATGTAAGTGTTTATCACATTGATGAGTATGGTAAGCCGTTGAAATCTATTGCAGAATTATATGTGGAAGGCAGTGGTCCCAATATTGCTCGTCAAGCCTCGTCTCATGCGCATCAAGCAAAGTTTCTTAATCACACCAAGCAACTTGCTGTGGTCGATTTAGGCACAGATAGTGTCCATTTTTATGACTTTGAAAATGATGGTGAGGCATGCAACTTTTCACTCACACAAAGCGTCGCTATGCCTGCTGGGTCAGGTCCTCGTCATTTGGTTTTCAACCGTGAAGAGTCTATTGCGTACGTGGTGTGTGAATTGTCCGAAACGCTGGTGGTACTTTGCAAGCACGACGAGCAATGGAATCTGACTCAGCAAGTTAAGCTGCTAGCCGATGAAGAAAACAAAGAAGCGGCGTCTGCGATTCGTCTCTCTGCGGATGAGCGTTTTGTCTATGTCTCATGCCGTGCGCAAAACGTGATCAGTACATTTGATGTCACGAGTAATATCCCGGTTCAAATTGCGACGTCCGATTGTGGCGGTAAGTTTCCAAGAGATTTTGTTCTATCCCGTGACGGGCAGTGGATGCTCGTTGCCAATCAACATTCGAATAATGTCGCTAGCTTTCATAGGAATCCGGAAACTGGCGCTATCACTCCAACCGGATACTCGTGTGATGTTGGTGCACCTGTGTGTTTGGTTGAGAAACAATAATTAAGAGAAATAACATGACAATTCATCGTATTAATCCATGCAAACGTTGGTCTGATGTTACGGTATTCAACGGCATTGCCAACTTTGTTGAGGTGGCAGAAGCAGATACCACTGCGGATATGAAAGGGCAAGTACAACAGATTTTCGACCAAACTGAGCAAATGTTAGCCAATGTTGATAGCGATAAGTCACGCATTCTATCTGTGACGATTTACGTGACGGATTTTGCTAACTTTGATGCGCTAAACGAAGTATGGGATACATGGTTCCCTGAAGGGTGCGCACCAAGTCGTGCTTGCGTCAAAGTTGAATTGGCGAATCCTGAACTCTTAGTAGAAATGGCGTTCGTCGCTGCAGCAGGTGAGAAGTACCAATAACCACTCATCGTTAGCTCTTGTCGGGATAATAAAATGCCACTTGTATTGAACAGAGTGGCATTTTTGTTGATGTCTCTTTGGGCTTTTAGCTAGTTAGTGCGATCTAGTCTAATCGAGCGATTTCTTAGAGCACAAAGAGGCGACGACTAAGCTCACCACGGTGAAAACAAGCACAAGATTGATGATAGATTTGCTAAACTAACCCCTTTTTTATCCTCTTGACTTCTCTAGCTGAAATCTCCTAATCTGATTACCTCATTTCTTTAGGAGAGTACGCCCACATGAATAACTGAGCCTGTTATCCATTTTTTCATTTATTTTTGGATCGACAGGGTTAGTCGGCGTAGCTCACTTTCCGATCATTCTTTGCCTCATTACCTGCATAGCTCTTCAATCAGAGTGTGCGTTGGCCTTGAATCTCATTTTCGTTATAGCTTAGCGGCGGCGATTGTCCCTGACTTACAGGAGGCAAATCATGCCAGTTTTACAGGCTGATAATATCAGCTATCAATTTGATAATGGCGATAGGCTGTTCGAGTCATTGTCATTGGCTATCAAAAGTCAGCGTATCGGTTTAGTTGGCCGTAATGGGGTAGGCAAATCGATATTAGCGGCGATATTAAGCGGTGACCGACCACCATCGAGTGGTACGATAACTCGAACGAAGTCGACGGCCATTTATCGTCAGCAACCTTCGCACTTATTGGCGAGCGACCTGTCTATTGCTCAGTTTTTAGGTAAAGCCGATGTACTTGAAGCGCTAAAACACGTTGAGTCCGGTGATTGCTCAGCGCATTGGTTCGATGTGATTTGCGAGCAGTGGGATTTGCCGCAGCAACTGACAAAGCAACTAAACGCCATCGGGTTACCGGCTGATCCTCACTTTGCTTGCGCACAGCTGAGCGGTGGACAGTTGGCGCGATTGCAGCTTTGGCAACTGTTGAGTAGTCCGTTTGAATTATTGATCCTTGATGAGCCTTCTAACCATCTTGATGGGGCGGCCAAGCAGTGGTTGCTTGAGGCGATGCGGGCTTTCAAGGGAGCGATTTTGCTGATTAGCCATGACCGTTTATTCTTGCGAGAGATGGAGGAGATTTGGCAGTTATCTAGCCTTGGTCTGCAAATCTTTGGCGGAAATTATGATGTGTACGCCGAGCAAAAGCGTCACGAGTCGCAGGCGTTAGAGCGCCAGCTTACTAGCCTTGACAAGCAGCAACGGCAATTAGTGATACAAGCGCAGCGAAATCGTGAAAAAGCACAGCAAAGAGCAGCGCAAGGGAACAAATTACGTAAAACCGGTAGTCAGGCGACAAGCTTATTGGATTTTCAGCAAGATAGAGCGACCGCGCGTAGCGCCAATCGCACTAAAAATCAGCAGCGGCGTCAAGTTCATTTAGAGACTAAACAACAAGCATTAAAGGCGAGGAAAGAGTCGATAAGTCAGCAAAAACTCTATTTGGCGGATACCGTTAATCGACCGCGTCATGCTGTTGCCTTGTTCGATGCGGTATTGGCTTTCGGGCGCAATCAACCCATCAACTGGCAAGTGAAAGCGGATGAAAAAATTCACCTTATTGGCGCTAATGGCAGTGGTAAATCAACCTTGTTGAAAACCTTACTCGGCAAGCTTTCACTTAAGCAAGGCTCGCTGCAACGGAGCGCGCCAATCTATTATCTTGATCAACATTTCGCGGTGATTGTGCCGCAATTGTCAATGCTCGATAACCTGCTAGAGCAATGTGATGGTATGCAAGCGGGAGAAGCTAGAACATTGCTCGCGGGTATTGGCTTTCGTCGTGAGTGTGTCTTTCGTCTTGGCGGGACTTTAAGCGGCGGTGAGAAGATGAAATTAGCCATGTTGATTGCCAGTCATCAACCGCAGCAGCCATTACTGCTACTTGATGAACCGGATAATCATCTTGATTTGGATTCTAAAATCATCCTAGCTCAAGCTTTATATGATTATCGTGGCGGATTTATTCTCGTCAGTCATGATGATGATTTTGCCACAGATTCGGGCGTGAAGAGGCAAATTGAGCTGTGATGAGGGAATGTTGATTTTTATAACAGTGCGTGACTAAGAAAGACAAGGAGTGACTTTAAATCACGCCTTGTCTTTATATAAGGATTTTTTACAAAAATCTTTAGTTTTCCTTAGCGTTCATCAATATTTCATTGCGACCGGTTTTATAATATTTTGGCTATTATCTATTATCTCTAACCAAGCTTACTGTAAATTAAGTGATGTGAGGTATATAACTGTTAGTTTTTTGGTTATATAAAAATAACTTTTATGGCTAATGAGATTAAAATTAATCCTGTTATTTTATCGATAATGGCAGCTTTAGAACGTATTCTTTCTACAACAGAATGACTTGAAAATATAGCCGCAATTATAGTATACCAAAGACCATCGATGATAGCTGGCATGAAAGCTATTATCGTTTTATCGGTACCAGCTTGACCTTCTGTAATAAATTGGCTAAAGAGTGCGATAAAAAATAGCGCAATTTTAGGGCTTAATATAGATATTGCAAAGCCATCTCGCATTGCTTCTATAACGCTACCTGGCTCGCCTGATTGAAGTTTGTCACGAATTCCCCCTTTTGACAGTAAAGAACGAATCCCAAGATAAGCTAAATACGCAGCACCTAGATACGAGATTGTGGTGAATAAAACAGGATAATGCTGAAATACAATGGATAATCCACTGATCGTTAAGAGTGCATAAATAAATATGCCACAGGCATGTGACCAAGCACAGAGCATCCCGTATAAGCGCCCGCCAGCTAGTGAGTGTTTGACTACGATAGCCAGACTAGGTCCAGGGGACATTGCTCCCAATAAACATATGGTTAATAAGGTAACGATAAATGTGAATGTCATGTACTTCTCCTAGGTATCCTGCCTTATTAAAAGCAGTTTCTGAACCATACAAGAAGATTGCCATGATTTGAAATCATGATAAATCATACTAGGGATGATTTGGGGGAATGATGGTGAGTTGTTAATCAACTAATGTGAATAGAATATTCATTCTCTTGCATTATCAACATGATTTGTTCTCTTATCCATTTGTGGCTTGGGGCATTATCAAATTTAGGGTGCCAAATTAACCAATACTTATTAATGCCAATGTCAAATGGTAGTTGCTTATAAGTGATGGATGATAGTTTTTCGAGCGTTTTGGCAATATGTAGAGGAATGACCATGAGTGAGTCTGTTTGAATTAATTGTGTCGTTGCACCTGAAAAAAATGGGACTTTTAGTTTTATATTTCTGGTAAGTTTTAGAGCATCTATGTACTGATCAAATAAATAATCTTTATCTGCTCCTCCTGTTATCTTTATATATGGATAGCTGATTAAATCATTGATGCTGATTTTATCTTTATTCGATAAAGGATGCCCTGCACGCATTGCAAGTACGGAATAATCACTGCCTATGAATTGACTGGAAATACCTTCAGGTTTTTCGCTCAGCATGGTTGAGGCTATATCTATTCCCAATTCATGTAATTTACCTATGTGCAGTGGGTTCCATAGCTGATAAGAAATGTCTAACTTTGGAGCGAGTTGTCCAAGTGTAGAGCATATATGAGGTAATATATATTGAGCTACGTAGTCACTGGAAGAAATAACAAATTCACCCTGCCAATTTTTAGGTTCAAATTTAACATCATTTAATAAGTGTTCGAAGTCTGAGAAAAAAAGATCAAGTTTCTTTTTTAGTAGCTCAGCTTTAGGTGTTAGAACATAAAAATTAGAATTACGGACGAGTAGTTCATCTTGGCATATTTCTCGTAGCTGAGCTAATTGTCTACTCATAGCGGATTGTGTAATGTAAAGGCGTTTGGCCGCGTTACTTACATGAGTTTCATGCAAAATAATATGTAATGACTTCAATAAGTTTAAATTGATATTTTGAAACATCGCTTCTGGACTCGTGTTGCTTCAAATGCTGACCCATGCATATGGGCATCATAGCAATAAAAAAGACATATATAAATTTTTTACGCTTTTTTTACGCGAAGCCTTTTTCGGCATCTGATAGAGTGAGCAACATGTTTTGCATCGTGTTGCAGTTTTTATGGTTATCCATTGGTTTAAAAATCGCTACTTACTCTCTATTTTGGTTTTTTTCAGTGCGCTATTCGTTTCTTTAGTGCTGGATCATTGGTTAGGTTCAACTATCGCAGTATTACTGGTATTGCAGTTATCGATCGTGGTGATTGCCCTGCAATGTCACTCTCAGATAGCCTATGTGGCTGCGATTATCGAGGCATTGAGTTTCAACTTTTTCTTTACCACGCCTCGTTATTCGCTACAGATGTTTCATTGGGATGACATTATTAATCTGCTGGTTTTTGTGGTGGTGGCGTTTACAACCAGTCAGCTTGCTGCGCGTTATCGTCGTTCGCAAAGTGCACTCGAACAAGTTCAGTTACGTCACCAAATTTTGCTCTCTGTTTCTCATGATCTAAGAACACCATTGGCAGGCGTGATTGGCAATTTGACTACGTTTCAAGAATACCAACAGCAACTTAAAGAAGCGGAAAAAAATGAGCTGTTGGATAGTGCGATAAAAGAAAGCCATCGCTTGCACCAGTATATCGAGAATCTTTTGCAAGCAACGAAGTTGCAACACGGCGTGGTGCGTATCCAAAAACAACCAGAATCGCTTGTGCATATTCTGAAAACGGTGGTTGAGCGTCTATCTTGCTCGGCGCAGCAAGTCGATATTCAGGTTAATGGGGTTATACGGCCTATCTCTGTTAGTCGAACTTTGATTGAACAAGCGTTGTTGAACGTATTGGATAATGCGCTGCGTTATTCACCTCATCATACCGCGGTGACAGTGACCGTGTATCAAGCTAAGCAAAATGTCGTCGTTGACATCTATAACCAAGGTCAAAAACTTACCTCGGATGAGGCGGCAAAGGTATTTGAGCTTTTTTATTCAGGCTCAACCAATAACAACGCTGACTCGGGCTCTGGGCTAGGTTTGAGTGTTGCTAAAGGTCTGATCTGCGCCCACCAGGGGAGTATTGAATCTGTCGATGTTGAGCAGGGATGTTTGATACGTATTTCGCTACCATTCGGTGAGCAAGGAGAGGATCGTGAATTATAAAATACTGGTAGTCGATGACGAGCCGCAAATTCAAACCTTTATGCGTATTTCGTTAGCGGCAGAAGGATTTGATTACATGGGGGCAGACTCTATCGCAATGGCAAGAGAAACCTTTGTTCGTTTTCAGCCTCATGTCGTGGTGCTTGATTTGGGGTTGCCTGATGGCGATGGTATTGGCTTTCTGACTCATATTCGTACCATGAGTAAAACACCAGTCCTGATATTAACCGCACGAGATCAAGAAGAAGAGAAAATCCGTTTACTTGAAGCCGGCGCTAATGATTATCTGAGTAAGCCTTTTGGTGTTCGCGAGCTCATTGTACGAGTTAAGGTGCTGGTAAGAGATTTAGTTTCAGACGCTGAATGCCCAAATACCCTTCTTTTTGGGGCGCTGAAATTACAAAAGGACACTCATCAATGTTGGCTATCAAGCACGGAGATCGAGCTGACTAAAAAGGAATTTGCTTTTATTGAAATGTTGATGAGCACTCCGGGGCAATTGGTGAAACAGACCGATTTACTGCGCGAGATTTGGGGAGCCAGCCATACAGAAGATACGCACTATCTGCGAGTGTTAGTCAGTCAGTTACGCAAAAAATTCAATGATAGTGCTGATGAGCAGCAGATAATAAAAACGGAGTCTGGAATCGGCTATCGTTTGGTCTGTGCAGAGTGATCTTATCACTAATCTCTTATCCACATTATTAGAGAAAAAGTTAATCAGTAAACCTGATAATTACAGGATTAACCACCAAGTGGTGTTTACGCCACAGCGACGTAATTATCGATATTTCAACACATAATAAAGGAACCGTCATGGCTCATTTTACCGTTATTGGACTCGGGCGTTTTGGCATTGCTGCTAGTTTAGAACTCGTTCATCTTGGGCACACTGTTACTGGGATTGATCGCGACCCCAAACTGGTCGAAAAATACGTAGAAGATCTTACTCAAGCGATTATTTGTGATTCCACCGATGAAAATGCGTTACGTGAGTTGGATCTGGGTAATAGTGAAGCGGTCTTAGTGGCGATTGGTGAAGATATGCAGTCGAGCTTACTGTGCACTTTAGCGTTGAAAAATCTGGGGGTGAAAGAGATTTGGGTCAAAGCCAGTACTAAAGCTCACCATACCATTGTCTCTAAACTGGGGGTGCAGCGTATTATCCATCCTGAAGAGGAAATGGGAGTACGTGTTGCACAGGCTTTGAATTATCCTATGGTTAATGATTACCTTTCATTAGGCCATGGTTTGTACGTCGTGGAAGTGAATATTCGAGCATCATTACACGACTCATCAATTGGTCAAGTACTGGGTGATGCTAAAGGCAGCGTACAAACGGTATTGATTAAACGGGATCAAGAGATCATTAACTCAATAGCGCATGATTTTGTGTTGCGAGAGAAGGACATTATTCTGCTCTGCGGAACCCGTGCTGAATTAAAATATCTTGCCCCAAGGTTGGTGTGACATGGTTTTATGGCATCCATCCATCACGCCGATTGAGCGTAAACCTAAAGCGGGTAAAAAGTTAGTTGGCGCGCCGCCGCTGATTTTAAGTGGTAGCTTTTTGTTGTTAATTCTCGTCGGGGCGATGTTATTGAAATTGCCAATAGCAACACACGAACCCATCTCTTGGATTGAAAGCTTATTTACCGCCACATCAGCCATCACGGTGACTGGATTAGTGGTGGTGGATACGGGGACTCAGTTCACAAAGTTTGGGCAAGTGGTGATAGCATTACTGATCCAATGTGGCGGGTTAGGACTAATGACATTCGCCATTGTTACCTTAATCGCTTTAGGTGGGAAAATCGGTTTTTTAGAGCGTTCCGTGGCTCGTGAGGCGTTTAATCAAACCGATTCTTCGACCTTGGTTGCAACCGCGAAATCCGTTTTTATGTTTGCATTGGCTGTAGAGCTGGTAGGCATGCTGATCTTAACGTTACGGTGGAGCGGCGAACTGGGATGGCAAACTAGCTTGTTTCATGGTTTCTTTTATACCATTAGTGCCTTTAACAATGCTGGATTTGCGCTTAGTGCTGATAGTTTGATGCCTTATGTTGCCGATCCTATCGTTAACTTCACCATTACGGGTCTTTTTATTGTTGGTGGTTTAGGTTTTTCTGTATGGATGGATTTAAAGCGTCATCGTCGTTGGTCAAAATTAACCGTGTATAGTCGGATGATGATCATCGGAACGGTTTTGATTAACGCGGTTGCGGTGATTGCGATTTATTTGATTGAACGCGATAACCCTAATACCTTAGCGCCGCTCGATGAATTAGGAAAATGGTTAGCATCATGGTTCCAAGCAGTGACACCAAGAACGGCGGGTTTTAATACGCTGGCGATTGATCAACTCGAAGATGCCACAACAGCCATTATATTGATGCTGATGTTTATTGGCGGCGGATCGTTGAGTACTGCGAGTGGTATTAAGGTCGTGACGTTTATGGTGCTGATTTTATCGACTTATGCTTATTTACGACGTGATGAACAAGTCTCTGTTTTTAATCGTGAAATTGCTAAAGACACCATCAGCAAGGCGTTGGCGTTGACCTTGATTTCAGCCGTTGTGACTTGGTTAGCGATCTTTGCTTTGCTGCTGAGTGAAAATGCTCCGATGCTCGATATTATTTTTGAGGCGGTGTCTGCGTTAGGTACAGTCGGTTTATCTCGTGGGTTAACGGGAGAGCTTTCACTATCGGGGGAAATTATCATTATTTTTATGATGTATATGGGACGACTTGGTCCATTAACATTGGCTTATTTTTTAGCAAGCCCACGAAAAAGAAAGCTCCGTTATGCTGAAACCAAACTAGCCATTGGTTAATAAGATGGATTGAAATAGCTCATGGGCAACGATCCTAGAAGAGAGGAGTGATTTAAAATCACTCCTTTTGTAATCAGACCATGGTACTCAAGCAATTACTGCATCCACATCCGAGCGGAACGTGCAGGGATTGATAACGTGTGGTAACGGTTATTAACGATAAACTCGTCATCGCTTAATACATCTTGATAAGCGCGATACCAATTGAATTCATGTTGATAGGTATCAATGGTGATGGGCTTCGCTTCACCACACTTATTAATGCCGACCACCCCTTGTTTGCCACGCTTGAACATCAGCAAGCATGTATCGCTATGTATCATGGTCATCGATTGGCCTTGCATTGCGTTATGAAAACGTAACATTTGCAGCATAGTTGGTTGATTCCAAACGTTCGCCCAGCGACCATTATCTCTATCTTCGTTCGCCGCGAGGGCATCGCTGTAAATCAGCGGCGTGCCACCGTCTTTGCCTAGGATATAGGCATAAGCGAGCTGTTCATCTTGCGGATCGAGGATCTGATAACGAAAGCCATCATTGGTCGGAATGTCATGGGTGATAGTAAAGGTAATCGCCCGTGCATTATCCAATGCTTGTCCATAAGCTTGTGGATCGTGCAATAAGGTCATGGAACCCAGATAGGAAAAAGCGGCACGAATGGAGGCAAACAGTGGGAAGTCATAAGCGGCATGGTTAGTGTTATTTAAATAAGGGGCCAGAAACCCATCATAAGTGGCATCACCTAGGCCACCACTGGTGATCACTTCGCCAAAAACATGCATATCGGCAATAATATCAGGAGTAAACACTTGATCAATGTGGTATTGACTCATGTGTTTCACAGCATCAATGCGAAAGCCGCTGATACCAATTTGCTTTAGTGCGCGTAAGTAGGATTTTTGCTGTTCAAGTACCCAATCGTTCGCTGCTAAATCGGGTAAGCCGCGATCTCCCGGGCCACCGCATAAACGCCAATATTGCACATGGCCGGGGTTGCTCCAATCGGTAATACAACCTTCAGGATGAAAATCATGCACTGAAAACAGATTTTGGGTTAAATCACCAAACAGGGTTTGCTGTTGATAGTAGCTCGCTTGATTCGCGTAGTTGGTTAATATTTCACTGCCGGGATAGTTGAGGTCGCTGCGCTTCCAAGTTTCGTTCGCCATATGATTGAGCACTACATCAGCATAAACGCCAACGCCATAAGTGCGTAGGGTATTAACCATGGTTTTAAAATCGGTTTTGTTGCCGATTGGCGAGTCAATCACTCGAAGATCTTGAGGTTGATAGCGAGCCCACCATTCGTTGCCACTCGATTTCATCGCTGGTGAAACCAGCACGTTTTTGTAACCCGCTGCGGCAATGTGCTCTGCGTTGGCTGTCACATCACTATATTTCCAGTTAAAAGCATGCAAGATGGCGTCAGCTTGCACGCTGGTGGTAAAACCTGCGCTGATCAGCGCAGCGTAAGCAATAAGGTACGATGGTTTCATTAGATGCTTCTCTTATTATTATAAAATCGAGAGAAATCATATAAATTTCATTCTTTCTGTGAATGACTTGGTTGGGAATCATTGATCCAATTCAAACAGTGTAGGGCGGTAAATGGCAAAATTGTGGCACAGCTGAAAATTTGTACGGTAACTGTTTTGATTTTGATATGGTTACAAAGAGTGATTTTTATCACTCTTTGTATGATGGAGTATGGCTAGGCATGCGGGCGATGATCATGCCGGGCGTTAAGATTGGTGAAGGTGCCATTGTGGCGGCTAATAGCGTTGTGACCAAAGATGTTGCCCCTTACAGTATCGTCGTTGGCTCTCCTGCTCAGTTGGTCAAATATCGTTTTCAAGCGAACGTGATTGACGAGCTGCTGGCGTTGAAAGTGTACGATTGGCCAGAAGAGAAATTCGCGGCGCTCAAACCTTACCTGTGCGCATCGGATATGGCAAAACTTAAGCAAGCCATCATCTGTTATGAATCAGGGCAATGTAGCTAGTTATGTCTACTTGAATATCATCCCGAAATTACGTTCAAACAATACAAGATACAATGGTATTTTTTACGTAGTTATTATTAACGAGGGACTACAAACCTCACTAAGTCTTCTATAGTGAGGTTTGTATCACTTCCAGAGTACCCTTAAAACACGGTTTACTCGTTATGACTTCAGCCCCAATATGGTTCCAAACAACACCAATCCTATCCCACAGGCTTGATTCAATCTATGCTTTACACCCAGCAGTAAAGCTTGCAGTTTCGGTGAGGTAAATAAGACCGCGATAATTGAAAACCAAATACCATGTAGCACAATCATGTATCCCCCATACATTAAGGCTAGATGTTGTGTTGCTGAGTCTGGGTCGATGACTTGGCTGAAAATGCTTAGGAAAAACAACATAGTTTTTGGATTGAGTACATTGCACAGAAACCCTTGTAAGAAAAATGGCCAAACTTGTTGAGTAGCTGTGTATTGGGGGGCATTGTTTTCTGGTTGGTGGGAAGAACTGAAAATTCCTTTTAAACCAAGATACACTAAGTACGCCGCTCCCAAGTAACGGATCAAACTAAATAACCATTCATTCTGTGAAATTAAATAACTGATCCCAAGCATGGAGTAGGCGATGTGTATTGAAATGGCTAGACTGATCCCGATGGCGCTATAAATCCCTGCTTGTCTACCTTGATTGAGACTATTTTTGAGCACTAGGACAAAATCTGCACCTGGACTCACAACAATAAGAACGCCTAATAAGGCAAGACTAAAAATCTCCATAGTTGTTCCTGTTTTGATGGTTTTTGATGATGCAATTGTAGGAAAACTAATGACAGACTATAATCGAAACAAATTCTTGTAACTGTGAGAAAATTTCACACATGAGGCATCTTAAAGCTTTTCATGTTTTCCATGTGGCTGCATTTTCGACGAGTTTTACTGAAACGGCAGATAAACTCAATATTACCCATGGTGCTGTCAGTAAGCAGATCAAAGTGTTGGAAAATTACCTCTCTTTACCTTTGTTTTATAAGCAAGGGCGGAACTTACTTCTTACTAAAGAAGGAAAGATACTCAAAGATCATACTCAGCAAGCCTTTGCCATACTAGAAAGTGGCGTAACTAAGCTTGTCCAAGAGAAAAATCGATGCTTAGAAGTGTCGTGCGAACCGACTTTAACCACGCGTTGGCTAATGCCTAGATTATCTACTTTCAATGACGAGAGTGATGCTGATGTGCGACTTTCGACCGCGGGAGGTCCTGTGACACTCGGTTCAACAGGACTTTCAATGGCAATTCGGCGGGATGATTTTGAGCCTTTGTATTTATATCCAAAAACTACATTGGTAGAGGAGTGGGTCGGTCCGGTGTTCTCCCCCGATTATTGGCAGCAAGTACAGGATGATTTGAGCACAGTGAAATTGCTACATAGTCATACTAGGCCTAATGCTTGGCGAGAGTGGATGATGAGTGTTGGACACTATGACATGAGAGATAATGCTGTACAATCTTTCGCTCATTTCTATTTCTGTATCCAAGCCGCCATCGATGGGTTAGGTGCAGTGATGGGCTCCTATCCTTTAGTCGTGGATGAGATTGAGCGTGGTAATCTTATTGCGCCCTTTGGATTTGTTAAGTCTGGATATAACTATATTCTACTGAGTCAAGAGAAAATGCTGTCAGAGCTTGAACTTAAGTTTCAGCATTGGCTACAGAAAGAGATGGGAGAGTGTGTGCCCACCCCATAAAAATAAAATCAAAATGTTTTAAAGAACACACTTTATAAAAGGAACATGGGCAACGGTAATCGTCAAAGGGTGTTATAAGTTTATGTGCGCTTTGGATTATGGTTAAACTTAAGCCAGCTGTCACTCGTGATCAAGCAGGAGCGCTTAGTTAGCTTTTATCTTTTTACAAGCGGTTCAAAATATTCACACATCGGATGGTAAGCAATCAATCTAAAAGAGAGAGCCACGTTGCTCTCTCTTTTAGATCCGGAAAAACAGGAAAGGGAGTTAATATTGATAACTAAGGTGTAGTTTAATTTCTCGCCCAAGTGCGGGTACACCATTCATCAAATAAGGCTCGTAGTAGCGGTCAGTCAAGTTTTTTATCACTAGACCTGTGCGTAGCCCTGCGACTGGTTTGACATCCCAGTGAAGGTAGATATCTTGCAATGTGTATTGACTGCTGGGCAGGTTAGATAACATGCTGTCCTTTTCGGTTTTGTTTTGAGCATCGTACCAGCGCACCTTCCATCCAGTGCGTAAACCGTCTATCCACTCATAACCTATGCCTAGGTTGATATTAAGAGGTGGTACATTGGGGCGGTTCTCATCGGCTCCCGTCGAATCTTTTAAACTGCCTTTATTTTTACCGCGAGCATAACTGGCTGAAAAGTCAGAATAGAAATTGCGCCAACGATATTGAGAAATCCAATCGAAACCATAAATTGTGTAGCCATCGAGATTAGTATTCCAGCTTTGTAACTTATCGCTTTCTTTGTCTAAGTTTACCCCTTGTCGATTGCTAACGTTATTATTGATATCGTTGAAAAATACCGTCAACTCTGTGGCGAGGGTACTATTATCACCAATGAGATCCTTGGTATTGTGAATGACACTTGCTTGATAACCTGAGATCTGGTTAAGCCAGAACTAAGCAATTACTCTCTAACAGCTCAAACTCTTGAGCTGTTAGATCTAGACTGGGCTTTTTATCCCTCAAGCAGTACGCGATTAATCCGCCCAACAGATTC
>NZ_VHTC01000043.1:0-21708 GCF_013048685.1 Vibrio sp. A8-1 | reverse complement strand
GGGGCTTTCTTTCTGCTCATAACAAACAGGATGAAGCACTGGAATGATCACTCAATAGTAAAAAGTGGATCAAGTGCTGAGTGTCACACTTTTTCTGTCAATAGGGGCTTGGTGAACACTTACCATTTGATCGCTTAGCTTTTTTAGATCTTCAATTGATCCATCTTGAGTTCTTATAACCGTTTCTAGTTCGGCTCTTATCGAATCCAGTTGGCTTTCTCGATCTTTTGAAGTTTTATAAAAGAGTTGCAACTCTTCTTCTATGTGCTCTCTTAACTGTTCGATTCTTTCTTTCATGAGTTGGTTGCTCTGTTTGAGTTCACTGACTGCATCTGGCAGCGTTAATAGGCCACTCAACTGATCGTTTATTTTGGCTATCTCTATATTGGCTCTTAACAAACCTGACTCTTCGCTAGTTTCAAATGTGACGTAATTATTGATCTGCTCACTTTTCAAGAGAAGCGTAGCGGCAAAACCGACACCAATAACGGCAGCGGATGTGAATGCAATGAACGCCACTTTTTTTATTGACACGGGTTTTAGTTTTTTTTCATGGTCGCTGTCTCCGTTTTCTATACCGTCAGCTTCTTTATTTCCATTTTTATCATCGTTGCGATTTTCACCGGGTAGACTTTCATCGTGAATTTTTTCTAGACCGATTTCATCTTCTTCAGCTTCTCCGCTGGCACTTTTATTTTCGTCGCTAGTGATTAAGTTTTCTTTTTCACTCAACTCAGATTCAACCACGAAGCTTGGTTCGTCATTAGGCGCATCATGCAAGCTTATTTTTTCTCTAGACATTAAGATTGTACCCTTGTATTTATTCTCACCGTTCTTGCTTTCTCATCGACATGGACAACGAACCCTGCACCAATGATCGTCTCGATAACTTGCATCGTTGTTGCTGCTGCAAACTCTCGATTTGTGAAAGGAAGATTTAACGTGTATAGATTTAAAACTTTTTGCTCGGTTTTTTTTAGATCATCAAGTTTGTACCCTGAAAGCGCTAAACTATAATTCAGAGCTTGGCCGATATTTTTTATCGATGGCGGGATATCGAACGTCCTCACTTCAAGCAAAGGAAATCTCTGCTCAAGATTCGTATCCACTTTGATTTTTGTGTAACCACTTTTTTGAAGATAAAGATTTCCACTGACATCATTTGTCGTCACGTTGGACGAAAAAGCTGAGGTGGAAATCAACGCTAATGAATAAACGAATAATTTCATGGTTTTCTCCTTTTTTAACAATAACGATAAAACATCAAAAAAATGCCAGATTTCACGCCACATTCAAGGCAAGAGCAAACCCACCCAAAACAACCAAAAAACAACCAAAAAACAAAAGCAAGCTATACAACATCTCAGCCGATGTTATATAGCTTATCTTAATATATATATATATAGTGAAAATTGAGCCCCTAACAGGGGATAAAAAAACTCCAAATAAAGCGAAAATTCCGGCAAAACAGGTTAGATATTCCGGCAAAACAGGTTAGATGTTCCGGAAAAACAGGTTAGATGTTCCGGCAAAACAGGTTAGGTTCCGGAAAAACAGGTTAGATGTTCCGGAAAAACAGGTTAGATGTTCCGGCAAAACAGGTTAGGTTCCGGAAAAACAGGTTAGATGTTCCGGAAAAACAGGTTAGATATTCCGGTGAAATAGGTTAGGTTCCGGAAAAACAGGTTAGATGTTCCGGAAAAACAGGTTAGGTTCCGAAAAAACAGGTTAGATGTTCCGGAAAAACAGGTTAGATGTTCCGGTGAAATAGGTTAGGTTCCGGCAAAACAGGTTAGATATTCCGGTGAAATAGGTTAGGTTTTTAGACCTGTTTAACTTTGCTTTAAGCAAAAAAAAAGCAATCTAGCTTTTTTACCGGATCGCTTTTTTACGTGGAATAATGGCTATTTTAGGATTTATCCATAGAGCTCGTTAAGTTTCTCTCTTGTTGCAGGTTCCAGTTTGTTGAAGTTTCTCGTCTTAATGTTCGGAGCGCAAGCCGCCCGTTTTTCTAGCAGAAGAACATCTTTTGTTAGCTGGATTTGCTCGTTGAGTTCGAACGTTTTTGCTACTCGCTGAGTGTTGTGAGCCAAATCTTCACGAGTTATTGCCGATGGTTTCCAGCGGTTGATCATCTGTAAAATAACGCGATATGCTTTGCGAAGATCCTGCCTTTTTTCTGTGACTACTTGAGATGGAAGAATCGCATACTTATCGCTCAGGTAAAGATAATAGAGCGATTCATCAAGGTCTTTTAACGCCCATAGCAGATCAAATGTTAGTCGATTTTGGAAACTTATCGCGTGAGTTTCAACATGAATTTTGTCTGAAATTTCCAGTGACGCATTAAAATGACTTAGCTTAGTTTCGATCGATGATTTGATGTTTTGAAGCTCTTCTTTGTAATGCGCCGATAAGTTATTAATAGCATTTTCTATATCGAAAACCAGCTGATCAGCAAACGGATCATCATCACGAACTGCATTTAAAATTACTTTTATTTTGCTATCAAACCAGTCTGCACCACTGATGAAATTGGTTTTGTTTTCACCTCTTTTTTCTTTTCTGCTGAACAAAAGTGCTGGTGCGTCTTTTGTTAAAAAAGTCACATTTAGGTGCGGAACTTCTGGTTTTTTTTTGCGCTGTCGTGGTTTTTTTATCTCAAGATTGTATTCGATATTCACAGAGTCACTCTATTTTATGTTGCTTTATTTTTTATAGCGCCATTCACTTTTAACTCTCCGATTTACTGATTATCTAGGAGATCGTTTCATCTTTCATTTCATTAATTTTAATGCCTGATACTTTGGAGATTTCTAGTATCACCCTTACATTTTTTAAACTCAATCGAGTTTGAATCATCAACTTTTTATTTATGGCTTCGATGTTCTCACACACGTCGTTGATTATGTATGCTTTAATTTTTTTTTTGACATTCTACCTTGTTTTTTTATTCGTCAGTGCCAATTTTTTTCCTCACAAGCGGCTCGAAATGTTGTTATAAGACGGCTGGGAACGAGCCTAAAAATGCGGCTTAGACTTTCTTTTTGAAACGCCTTCGAAAGGTGTAGCGTTGAGTGGAAGTTGTTCATCTCAATCTTAATTGGCCACTGCTGACCATCAATAGCCAAGGTAATTTCACGCGATGGAATACGACGAGGTGGTGAGGTGAAAGATAATGCGGGCGTCTCCTGATCTGGTGGAGTTATGTACGGTGATGCCGGTGACTCTTTGTCTGTGGCCATATATACACATGACCCTTGATTTGCGTCTGAGCATCTCTAGATGGTCCAGAAACCAAGGAATAACCAGTCACAAAGACATCGTCGGTTTCATACTCATGCTCCACTTGTCTGGATCGTAAGTTGTCACCAACCCCAACAAACATAAAACCAAGGCATTACCGGTAAAAATGCTGATCACTAGCCCCAATGGAATGGGGGCCACCTCATCGGAACTCCAAAGCAGGAAATGCGTTGAACTTTCAGGTCTCGCTGGACACTGGTTTGGTCAGCTTCAATAACCAATTTAGACAGGGCATGCTCAGGATCGGTATTGCCAATTGATTCCAACATAGCTTGCAAAATCTCAGGGCTCGGCTGGGTTAACCAGGCGAGCAACTCAGGTGTCATCACCCGGTTTAACACCAGAATTGAGAATTGCTCGTGCCGCTTGCACCGTCCCTCGCGCCAGCGAATGAAATAGCGCTCAACACTGTTATTAGTGGTCCACTGGGATAATGTTTCTAAAAAAGGGTTCCACTGATAGCGTCCATCTTCGTCTGTGATCGACAAGTCTGAAACAGGCTAAGTCGTCATTTGAAAGATCAATTTCGATTGGCTCTCTCTTCGAAGACGCGGAGTTCCTTTTTAGGTCTGATGACAAAAACCTGATTATGTTTTCATTGTCCATTTCTTTAATTCACTTCCCACGTAAAAGACAACTAGCCTAGAAATCAATAAATCTCAAACACTTGCGCAATTTAACTTCCATCCGGCTCAGCACGTAATAGCATTTATATCTGCCCCCCCACACCTTTGAATTTTTCAACAAAAGCGGCAATTTTCTGAAAAACCGTTTGCTTCTGGGTTCGGTACTGTGGGTTCAATGGGCTAAGTTTGGGCAGCGCCTCATTCAGTGCTGTGCCATTTTCAGAGGCGTACTCACGTTTGAGTGATGACGCAATATAACGTTTGGCAGCATCGATATTGAGCTTTTCAGAGGCAATAATGGCATCGGCTTCGCGCTTCTGCTCCGCCTGGGCGAATTTGAAGAAAGCGTCGATAATGCTGGCTTTGTCATTGATCTCATCTAGGTTTGTCTGGTTAATAAAATCAACCACCAAGCTCTCTTTCGCTCTATTGCCAAGGCTACCGCGGATCATACGACGAACTTCTTCAATCAAGCCTTCTTTGCTCTTGTTCTTCTTATTGTGGTCAAAAATCAGTTCAAGAATGTAGTCGAGGTTGATTTCTTGAGATTTAAGCAAATCAACTTCAAAGACCACATCGTCCCAATCTACCGTTGACTTATCTTTGTCCTGACCTTCTTTATCGCGTCGCAACCAGTCGCGGGTATCGTTGTAGGTAGAGCGATAATCTTGAATAGCGCGCTCGCTTGGCATATCGATGGTTTGCATTGCCTCGATGTCAGCATCGTCCAGATAGTACTTTGACTTGAACTCTTCAACCGCTTGTTCATCACTGGTATCAAGGCTTTGCAGTGCTTTCAAGCCAGCAAATTCATCGTAGTTTTGTAAAATATTTTCTGCTTTGAGGTATTCACCAAATAGCTTGGCAAATTCCTTTTTATCTTGTTCTTTTTCAATATTTTCTGGGTTTGGAAAGCGTTCTTGCAGCTCTTTTACGATATCAACAAAACCTCGACGCGCCTGGCCAGTAGCAATATCGTTAAAACCTTCCATGTATTCTTTGTAGCTCTTCTCCAACACCACGTTTTTGGTGTTTTTGTCACCAAACAAAGTAATGGCATCAATGGTTGCCTGCTCCAAATCACGGAAGGTAACAATATTGCCAAAGGTCTTCGTCGCATCATAAATGCGGTTAGTGCGAGAAAATGCCTGCATCAAGCCGTGATAGCGCAAATTCTTATCAACAAACAGGGTATTAAGCGTAGGCGCATCAAAGCCCGTTAAAAACATACCAACCACTATGAGCAGATCTATTTCTTGATTCTTCACTCGCTGGGCAAGGTCACGGTAGTAGTTCTGAAAGCCATTACTGTCCACGCCATAGTTAGATTTAAACATGGCGTTGTAATCGTTAATCGCGGCGCTCAAAAACTCTTTCGCGCTGCTGTTCATGGCACTGACTTCAAAACTCTCATCTAAAATATCACCAATGGCGTCCTGCTCTTCATTGGCAGCAAATGAGAAGATAGTTGCAATGCGCAGAGGTTTACTTGTGGGTCCATTCTCAGCCTCGGCCTGCAATGTTTTAAAGGTTTCATAGTACGCTTTCGCTGCATCAACACTACTTACCGCAAACATGGCGTTAAACCCTTTAGCGCCAGAATAGGCTCGATGCGTTTTCTGGTTAAAATGGCTCAGAATATACTGCGAGATTTCACCAATGCGCATTGGATGTAAGAAGGCTTTCTTATTCTCAGCGGCACTAAGCTTCTTATCATCCTGCTCAGTCTCAATGCTCTTAAATTGCGGACGAACATCGTTATAGTCCACTTTGAACTTGAGTACTTTTTCATCACGAATGGCGTCAGTGATCACATAAGTGTGCAACTGCTGGCCAAACACGCTGCCCGTGGTTTCTGCGCCCAGTGCATTTTCTGGGAAAATGGGCGTACCGGTAAAGCCAAACTGGTAGTACTTTTTGAATTTCTTCTTCAGGTTTTTCTGCGCCTCACCGAACTGGCTTCGATGACACTCATCAAAAATAAAAACGACTTGCTTGTTGTATATAGCTAAATCGCTTTCACTTTTGATTAAGTTGTTGAGCTTTTGGATGGTGGTGACGACAATCTTGTTATCGTCTTTATCCAGGTTACTCTTAAGCCCTGCGGTACTGTCTGAACCGTTCACACTATCAGGCGAGAACCGCTGATACTCTTTCATCGTCTGATAGTCGAGGTCTTTTCGGTCCACCACAAAGAAGACTTTATCGATACAGTCTAAATCGGTGGCCAAACGTGCCGCTTTAAAGCTGGTGAGTGTTTTGCCTGAACCCGTAGTGTGCCAAATGTACCCACCGCTCTCGGTGCTGCTCCAGTTCTTAGCGTTAAACGCGCTCTTTATCTTCCATAAAATGCGCTCAGTGGCCGCAATCTGGTAGGGGCGCATTACAAGTAAGGTATTGCTGACGTCAAACACCGAGTAACGCAAGATCACTTCAAGTAAGGTCTCTTTCTGGAAAAAAGTCGCCGTAAAGTCTTTTAAATCCTTGATCAGCGTATTGTCGGACTTCGCCCAGTTCATCGTAAAGTCGTAGCTGTTTTTGTCGCGCTTCGTGGTATTGGCAAAATAGCGCGTGTCGGTGCCATTCGAGATCACAAACAGCTGCAAGAACTTGTACAACGAGTTCTCTGTATTAAAGCTTTCTTTGCTGTAGCGATGTATTTGGTTAAACGCCTCACGGATCGCCACACCACGCTTTTTAAGTTCAATTTGCACCAAAGGCAAACCATTGATCAAAATCGTCACATCGTAACGGTTGGCATGGCTTCCCGTTTGCTCAAACTGCTTAATGACCTGCACTTTGTTACGAGCAATGGTCTTCTTGTCGAACAGGTAGATGTTTTCGATATGGCCATCATCAAACACAAAATCGAAGATATAGTCGCTGTGCACCTTACGGGTTTTATCAAGAATATTGTCGCTGGGTGTGTTCAGGTATTGCTCGCAAAAGCGAGCCCACTCGCCATCAGTAAACTGGACCTTATTAAGGGCTTGTAGCTGCTTGCGCACATTTGCCAGCATGGCATCGGGTGTCGTTAGCGCAGGTAAATACTCATAGCCCTGGTTGCTTAGGTCCTGAATCAGCTCACGTTCTAAATCACCTTCACTTTGAAAGCTTTCTGCGACTTGCCAATTTTTGACGTATTTATCTAACACAATAAAGTTATTGGATTCAGCAACCGTTTTATACGTTGTCATTCGTTTACATCCTTTTTTGTTAGCCGTGGTGTGTTCCAATATGGAAATAGCCACGGCGTCGCATTATTCAGTGACTTGCCAATGGCCGGTTTTATCTGAACCTACCCGAGTTAACCTGCCTTCTTTTTGTAGTTTGCTAATGGCGCGACCAATGGTTCTAACGTCTTTATTCAAGGTATCAGCGAGTTGTTGTCGGGTTAGCTCGGGCGTGTTACTCAGCAATGCTAAAATAGCCTCAGGCGTTTTAAGGCCCGTTACATTGATAAGGGTATTTACAGGGGCGTTTTTACCTTCTTTTAGAGAGGCATTTACAGAGGCGTTTTGCGCCAGCGTTTGCTGAATAACCGACAACATAAAATGAATAAACGGCGTACTGTCTGCTTGGTTATCGGCCTGCTCAAGGGCGTGATAATAGGCTTGCTGATGGTCTTTAATCACACTTTCTAGCGGCAAAGATAAAAACAACGGATGCCACTTGGACAAAATCAGTGTTTGCCATAACCGCCCCATACGACCGTTACCATCGGCAAAGGGATGAATAAACTCAAATTCGTAATGGAATACACAACTGGCGATCAATGGGTGATCTTTTGTTTGCTTAAGCCATTGGATCAAATCGGCCATTAAACCGGATACCTGATGCGCAGGCGGTGCAACATGGTGCACGACACCACCTTTATGGATGCCCACGCCTTTACTGCGAAATTCACCGGCACTTACAAGAATATCTGACAGCATTAAACCGTGAGCTGTGAGTGAATCGGAAATCTCGCTGGGTGTGAATGCAGGCAGTGCATCATAAGCGGCAATCGCGCCTTTTACCTCGGCTAGCTCACGCACGCTGCCCAGCACAGGTTTACCCTCAACAATGGCGGTGATTTGTTCTTCAGTTAGGGTATTGCCTTCAATGGCCAGCGTGCCAGTAATGGTTTTAATGCGGTTTTGCTTGCGCAGTTGCGGCGAGGCATTGAGCTGGCTGGCGTTTAACTCACCCACCTGCTGGCTGATTTGTGCCACCAAGTTCAAAATATCGGTGGTGATGGTAAAAGGTGGTTGGTAGGCCATTAGGCTGAACCCTTATTTTTGCTACCTTGCCCAAGTAATTTATTCACTTCACGGTCAAAGTCGGACTCTATTTTTTGTTGTTTATTAAATTGCTCATAAGCGGCATGGGCTTTTTGCTCAGCCGCCTTGCGGGTTACATTGCCATAGCCTTCTAAAACTTGGTACTCATTAAAGGCTAAAAACTTATTGACGCTTTCGGCGAACGCCTCCATGGTAAAGGTGTTTCTACGCTCAATTATGCCTTCAATGTAATCAAAAAAAGCTGAAACGGCACGTTCAAGTTTTTTGATTTCGTCTTCACTGAGGTAGTTTTTGGCAACAGTGGTATCCGATTTCAACACACGACCTGAAGGGGCGTTTTTGTAGGTCGTCATGCCCATTAAGGGCTGGTTGGCGTCTGCCTTCAATGCGATGATTTCCGCTGCTGTGTGTCCTGTAATCGCAAAGTGAAATTTGTCTTGTACATGAGCATAAAACAGACGAGTGGTTTCTGATCTAGGATCGTAATCAATACTGCATTCAGCAAAGATATCGGTGATTTGTTGATAAATACGTCGCTCACTGGCACGAATGGAGCGAACGCGTTCCAGTAGCTCTTTAAAGTAATCTTTACCAAAGAAGCGGCCATTTTTAAGGCGTTCATCATCCATGGCAAAGCCTTTGATGATGTAGTCCTTAATCAACTGAGTCGCCCAAATACGAAACTGCGTCGCTTGTGCTGAGTTCACTCGGTAGCCTACTGAAATTACCGCATCTAGGTTGTAGTACTCCAGCTTGCGTTTAACTTCGCGTTTGCCTTCTTGTTGAACTGTTTCCAAAATGGAAATAGTTGCCTCGCGTTGTAGTTCGCCTGAATCGTAAATATTATCCAAGTGCTTTGAAATGGCAGGTACACCCACACCAAACAGCTGTGCAATGCGTTTTTGCGTGAGCCAAATGGTTTCACCGCTGAGCAGTACTTCAACTTTCACATCCCCATTGGGGGCTGTGTAGAGTAAGAACTCTGAGGTTTGGTCTTGTAAGCTAAGGCTAGGCATTTGCACCCCCTTGCTGGTTAAAGGCATAGTTGTTGTGCTTAGTGCGGTTGTTGTCACCGTTGACCGTTGTTCGATATTTTCGCATAACTGCTTTTGCTATTTCCGTTAGCGTGTTACTCATTAAGCGGCCTCATCTGATTTAGGAAAGCTTAACAACAGATCACGATAATACTCGTATTGCTTTTGGCGTAACTCAATTTCGCGGGGGAGACCTTCGGTAATGGAGCTCGTTAGAGTGTCAAATTTGTCGAGAATAGTAACGATGCGTTCTTGTTCCGTAATTGAAGGGAACGGAAGCTTTAAGTTCTGAAATGTACCCAAGTTTATATTGCTTTGTGCGCTCCCTTGACCTTTTTCTTCTAGCTGCGTTTTGATTGAGGATAGTAAATATTCAACGTAACTTGAGCTCGTTTCCTCAGGATTTGCAACGAAACCAATAACACTATCAGGAAAACATGCATCAAAGCCCAAAATAGATGTTTCTGCAATATTCGCGGCAATAGTGATACATAGTGTGCCTTTAGGCCACAATTTACTCTGCTTTAAACCGAGTTCACTATAAGTCTGGCTGTACTCTTGAATAGTATGAGCTGCATTTCTGATATCACCCGTTTGAATAAAGGGTATATCACCTCCATACAAACTAGGATCATTTCTAGGTCGATGTTTAGATTTTCCTCGACCAAAATCTAAAGCCACTTCATCCAACGTCTTCCACTCAACGTCACCTTCTTCAAAACTTAGCAACTTATCGCGGTAGTAGTTGTATTGTTTTTTGCGTAGGTTAAGCTCGGCGGTCAGCTCGGCGGTCAGCTCGGCGGTCATGGCGGTAAATGCGTCCAGAATGCGCACAATTTCGGCTTGTATTACCAGCGATTTTTCTGGGTTATCTGGGCATGGGATGGGGATTTGAAATCCCTCTAGCATAGGCTTTCTAATTGAGATTGATGTTGCACCAACACTTTTCATCAAAATATATTGCTTAAATTTTGAAGACATATAGTGGTACAGGAATTTTGTATCTAGAACATCACTCGTAGCCTTTATTCTATAGGCCCTTTGATGCAAAGCATATTTACCTTCTACAAAATGAAATATGTCTCCGATCCCTCCTTCTCCTGGGACTACAATAGCTGTTTCATCAAATTGGAAAGTATCTGATCTCAATATATTTTTTGAACGAACATAGAATGGATATTCACCATCTTCAGTCTCATCTTGCCTATTTGATTTACCAGTGCCGATTTCTGCTAAATTCCCTAATGGGAGCCACTCAACATCTACCCCGCCCAAGAGTTTCTCTAAATAGTTCAACTGACTCATGCCTCAACCACCTCACTTTCAATTTCCGCCACAATGGCGTCAATATCACTGCGCAGCGCATTAAATTTCGTGTCTAACACCTTGCTCATTTTACGTCTCCCTGCAATTCGCGTTCTATCTGTTCAATACTGGGCAAGTTACTTTCTAGTACTTCGGGCAGGGCGCGGGTCAGTTCGTAGCTGGAGATACCGATGGGTTTGTCGACACCGCGCAGAGCATATTCGGCCAACACGCGGTTGGGTTGCTGGCACAGGATCAGGCCGATAGTGGGTTGATCGGTTTCATGGCGGAGTTTGTCGTCCACGACGTTGCAGTAAAAATTGATTTTTCCGGCGTATTCGGGTTTGAAGTCGCCGCGTTTGAGCTCGATCACCACATAGCAACGCAGCTTTAGGTGATAGAACAACAAATCGATGTAAAAATCCTGCTCGCCAATGTCCAAGTGGTATTGCCGTCCGACGAAAGCAAAGCCTTGGCCGAGCTCCAGCAAGAATTTTTCCAGATGGGCGACCAGGCCAGTTTCCAGTTCACGTTCGTGAAAATTCGACTCTAGAGTCAAAAAGTCAAACAGATACGGGTCTTTCAGTGTTTGCTGTACCAAGTCGGAGTCTGGAGCGGGCAGACGGCTGGCAAAATTGCTGATGGCCCGTCCTTGGCGATGGTGCGCGGCCGTTCCAATCTGCATCACAAGGATGTTGCGGCTCCAGCCGTTATTGACAGCGGCTTGCATGTACCAGCGTCGAATCGGCAAATCTTTGACCTTGGCCATCAGTTCGGCGTGATGCCCCCAGGGAACAGCCTGTAGCAGTTCAGCCGGGAAAAGTGCCGCAGCTTGTGGCACTTCTGACATGACATCCGCTGATGCCACAGTTTGTGGCATAAAGTTCAGCAGTGGATATTCGCGGTAGAAAGCCAGCATGCGTTTGATATTGCGTTCAGAAAATCCTTTCTCTTCGGGCAACGCATTGTGCAAGTCGCGTGCAAGGCGTGGAATCACGCCGGCACCCCAGCCTTCCTGTTGCTGACGACTGTTGATTAACTCGCCTATTTCCCAATATAGGCGGATCAACTCGGCATTGACCGCCAGCACGGCACGTGTCTGAGCGTGGCGAACGCGTTGTTTGATGTCGGTTAGCAACCCAGTATAGCCAATGGGTAAAGCCTGAGCCTTGTTACTCATCCTTCAAGCTCTCCATCTTCAATTTCCGCGCCTTCTATTTCCGCCACAATGGCATCAATATCACTGCGAAGCGCATCAATTTTAGCGACGGTGGTTTTTAGCTCGGCATTAAGCTCGGTAATATCCACTACTTCGCGGTTGTCTTTGGCTTCCACATAACTGCTCACCGATAGGTTGTAGCTATTAGCTGCGATAACATCCAAATCAACCGATTTAGCAAAATGCTCGACGTTTTCTTTGCTGGCAAACACCTTCATGATGTTTTCGATGTGTTCGTTGGTGAGGGTGTTGTTGTTGGTTTCTTTTTTAAACAGGCCGCTGGCATCGATAAACTGCGTTGTTGTATCGGCTTTGTGTTTAGACAGCACTAAAATATTCACCGCAATGGTGGTGCCAAAGAACAGATTAGGTGCTAATGAAATCACGGTTTCAACATAGTTGTTATCCACCAAGTACTGGCGGATTTTTTGCTCAGCACCGCCACGGTAAAAAATACCGGGGAAGCAAACAATGGCTGCACGACCTTTGCTTGATAGGTAACTCAGTGCATGCAGCACAAAGGCAAAATCGGCTTTTGATTTAGGCGCAAGTACGCCAGCGGGTGCAAAGCGGTCGTCGTTGATTAGAGTTGGGTCATCGCTACCAATCCATTTCACTGAATAAGGCGGGTTAGAAACAATCGCATCAAAGGGTTTGTCGTCTAAAAAGTGCGGTTCGATTAAGGTATCGCCCAACTGAATATTAAACTTGTCGTAGTTAATGTTGTGCAAAAACATATTCATCCGCGCCAAGTTGTAGGTGGTGTGGTTGAGCTCTTGGCCAAAAAAACCCTCTTCAATGATATGCGCATCGAAGTGCTTTTTGGCTTGTAACAGCAACGAGCCCGAACCCGCCGCAGGGTCATAGATTTTATTGACGCTGGTCTGGCCGTGCATGGCGAGCTGCGCGATCAACTTTGAAACGTGCTGAGGGGTAAAAAATTCGCCACCGGATTTACCAGCATTGGCCGCGTAGTTTGAAATCAGGAACTCGTAGGCATCACCGAATAAGTCAATTTGGTTGTCTTCAAAGTTACCGAAAGTCAAACCTGCCACGCCTTTTAACACTGCTGCTAGGCGTTTATTTTTTGCCTCTACCGTATTACCCAGACGATTACTGGTGGTATCAAAATCCGCAAACAAGCCTTTGATGTCTTTTTCTGAATCATAGCCGTTGGCTGAGTTTTCGATTGCAGCAAAAATAGCGGCCAAATCGGTATTTAAATTTTCGTTTTTGTGCGCATTGGCCGCCACATTACTAAACAACTGGCTTGGGTACAGAAAATAGCCTTTGGTCTTAATGGCATCTTCTTTAGCCAACTTGATGTTTTCATCATCGTCAGACATGGCCGCATAATTAACGCTCTCATCACCACCAGTGATGTAAAGTTCAAAGTTCTCACTAATAAAGCGGTAGAACAGCGTACCGAGTACATATTGTTTAAAATCCCAGCCATCCACTGAGCCTCGAACATCGTTGGCAATCGCCCATATTTGGCGTTGAAGTTCGGCACGTTGTTGTAAACTTGTCATTATTTAAATTCCTGATTTTAATTCGTCATCATTCGTTTATGGGTTGCGCAATGATCACTGTCGTCGAACATCATCCTTCAAACCCTGGGACTAAATTCAAATTTGCCACCCCATAAAGTGTCGGAGTATTCTTTAACCAAAGCTGGTATTCAGGGCCTTGCAGGCTGTGCGCTTTGGTACAATCCACATGCCATTGACGAAGCAAATAGCCAGCAGTTGCCGCTCTAATCTCAACTCTTAAAACGCCATTTTTCATGCCATAGTCCAGCTCTATCGCTTCGCTGTGCTCTATGCGTGGGTGCGGCACTAATTCAAGCTCTACAAAGCGATTCCATTGGCGGTCTTGGGTTTCTAGTTCAGTCTCAGATAATGTAGAGCCTTCAAGCACAACCGCTGCTTTAATTCGGGTCAGTACAAAATCTCGGAATTCATTATGCTTGCGGTCAAAACCACGAACGTGCCAACGCAGGCCATTGTCCACCAGCGTATGCGGTACCATTTGACGAGTGGTTTCACCGCTCGATAACGACACATAGGTAATGCTCAAGGCTTTGCCTTTGTGGATGGCCTCGGTAACTTTCGCCACTATCGATAAACTCGGCTTGTTTAAGTGATAAGGCGCTTCACACGCAAGAGGTGGTTTTACCTTGCCAGTAAAGCCATCGCCGTACCCTTGGCTAATCGTCGCCAGCGTTCTCACAACGTCGTAGTCGAACAAAGGCTCAAAAGCTTCACCGCGCTTATGCAACTTGAGCTTTTGGTCATACTCAATGTTGCTTGGCGCGAGCTCTCGGTACATGGAGAAGTCTTTGGTTGCCTGCGTGGCGGCGATGCTGAAGCGATCGACTAAATCCGCCCGTACCGCTTCGCCCTTAAACAATAAGGTGAAGTCGATGTGGGCAATGCGATCCCTGGTTGCTTGTGGCAACTGCGCTATCTGCGAAAGCCTGTCTGGCTTTCCTTTCGCGCCTTCTTTAGCGAGTGAACTCGCCACTACCGTTTGTTTCAGACCATCATTTGTCATGCGTCTTGTTTATCCAATTCCACCAGATTCTTAAAACTCTGTTTATAAAGTAAGGACTGACATCGCGTAATCACATTGAAAAGCATCACTCAATACTGCTTTTCATCCGCAATGACTAATCAACCTCTCATGGCTGAAGCTGGACAGATGGCCATGAAACATTGAATAGGTTTCAACCTAATTAATTTTATTAGGTGTCATCCTATCATAAATTATTTTGTAGGGAAGAGTAAAAAATAACCCTGCCCCCCATTCCCATGAGTTTTTTAGCAAGCCTTAGAAATGAGAGCAACCAAAGCAAACTTTCTACCACTCAAAAACCTTAAATGGTCCATCACTTTTTAGTGTACACCTAAAAAAATAAGGTATATATTATTTTAAAACCCTCTAGGATTAACGATATGGACGCGGAAAAAACCACACAAACTTTTCAAGATTTGAAATTAGGTGCTGATGCTTACATTAAACGTAGAAATCAACGGTTGTTGGCTAATCATCGTAAAGAGCTTCGTAATTTTACGCGTGCTGAAGCGACAGCATATTTAGATATTGATTCTAAAACCTTAGATAAATATGTCGCTAATGCGGGCATAGACCCAAGGCGCCACGCTGACTCTCAATGGTCTATAGACATTGAGGAAATGTATATAGTACGTGCACTACTACCTGAAAATTTAAGAAAAGAGCCCTTGTTCCATCGCTTACCGTCACAAAAAACACAAGTGATAGTGATTCAAAATCAAAAAGGTGGCGTTGGGAAAACCGTTTCAGCAGCGACAATAGCTTCTGGGTTAGCTGCAGAGTTTCATCAAGAATACCGTATTGGCTTAATCGATATGGATGGTCAAGCTACCCTATCTATGTATTACGCCCCAGAAGCCGAGAAAGAAGGTTGTTTGTCTGTTGGCGATTTAATCATGCAAAACTATGACTTAGAGGAAGGTGAGACTTTTCCTCAAGTCGTTTCTGAAGCCTTTTTGCAAACGACAATTCCAAACTTAAGAATTCTCCCAGCATCACAATCAGATAGAGCCATTGAAGGCTGGTTTCATGAGCAAGTTTTTAGTCATAAACTTCCTTCTCCGTATTCTATCTTAAGTGAAGTGATTGATACTGTTCGTGATGAGTTTGATATTATTTTAATCGATACTCCCCCCTCGTTAGGTTATGCCACTTACAATGCCTACTTTGCAGCAACTAGTGTCGTTTTTCCTTTATCTATCACGGAAAACGATATTGATGCGACATGCTCTTATTTTAGTTATATCCCCCAAGTTTGGGCTTTATTGGCTAATGCTAATCATTCCGGCTACGACTTTATGAAAATTCTTCTTACTAATCACCGAGACGGTTCAACAACGAGTGAATTGATGAACAGCTTGTATGATCACTTTGCACCTTACCTTTATTCTAAAGAGTTCAAACACAGTGAAGCTATCCGCCAAGCATCCTCACTGCTTTCAACGGTTTTTGATATGTCTAAAAGTGAATATCCAAAAAGTAAGGGGACTTTCCAAAGCGCTCAACAAAACAGTTATGAAGTTACCAGTCAGATTCTAAGAGATATCGTCAATGTATGGCGTGAGGAGCAAAAATAATGGCAAAAAAAAGAGGCGCAAGTCCACTAGGCAATACACCCGGTTCAGCTGAAGCGCAAGCTGTAGCAGCTAAAGCTAATATTGAAAGCCTTACTCGCCAACTTTCCTCTGAGCTAACTAAAGCTGGTGAGAATACAGCCCATTACCTTCAAAATATATTCGGTATTGAATCTGTTGGTAACAGCGTAGCATGGCAATTAGAGTCAGGCGCTCAGGCAATATTTAACGAAGTAACTCTGTCATACGAACAAGTTCGTGATAAAACCTGCGTCACCTTTGAAGTGAATGGCCGTGATCAGTCTCTTTTGACTAAAGATTCATTATCCGACCTCGCCTCTCTTGAGTTTCAGCAATTTTACCCTGCCGTTGGTCGGGAAATAGATGGCAAAATAGATGTGCTTGACGGTTCACGCCGCCGCGCTTGGGTACTATTGCAACAAGGTCACATCAAAGAGTTTCGCATCTTAGTCACACAGGATGCCCTGTCCTATGCTGATGCCAAAGCATTGGCTAAACAATTACAAACAGCAAAAGAACATAATCAGCGTGAAATTGGTTTGCAATGTAAAGCGATTATGGACAGTGGTAATTACACTCAAGAAGATGTAGCTAAGATCACCGGGATCAGCAGACCTGCTGTCAGTAAAGCACTAAAAGCTGCCAGTATTGATCAAGCGCTTATTTCGTTATTTCCAGATGTAAACCTTTTATCGCATCCCGATTACTCGGTACTTGATAAGGTGATGAAGTTAATCGGGAAAGATAAATCCGAACTATCAGATTTTATTAAAGAAATACAAAAAATCACTGTCAATGTTCAGCCTGAACAAACTCATGATGACGTTAAGAATCTACTTTTATCCAAAATAAAATCTGAGCTAAAGATTGCCCAAAATAAACAAGATAAAGAAAGTGCTTCAGTCACACCATTAGCCACTTTCAAGAGTAAAGGCGTTTACGCTCGTAAACGAGTTAAAGGACGAAACTTCTCTTATGAATTTGGCCGTTTACCCAACGATATACAAAGACAGTTAGATAAAGCAATCGCTGAAGTATTAGAAGCGGTGGACAATTCATGACTTTTCACCACCCGAAAGTTTATGACGACGTTGCTAATTGATAAGAAATTGCTCACTGGCTGACTTAAAATAATCAACCAACAAACTCACGCACGACTATCGCTCGTGAGTTTGTTGAAATGATAAGCGGCGATTAACGAGGAATGAAAGGAAAAACAAATCCGACACTGTATTGAGTTTAGCGGCAAATAGAATAAAAACCTTAGCAATATTCCTGCCTTCTTTCATAACCTTATATCACATAAGGCAAAGAGAATGCCTTTCTCTCTCCATTCAACATACTAGCCGCTTCACCTATCATTTTGCCTAATACCTCACGTTATGTGTCAATCAACCATTAAGATGAACATTATAAATATAATGAAATCAATACATTAATTCAAAACCAAACTTCTATTCCAATTTTATTCTCTTATTTCATCGTGAATATGCGCATTTAGTAACTGTATTTAAATCTAGAAAAGTAAAGCTTGTACAAATAATGACGATTCTCACAATCCCTCTTTTTTCAGGAGGTATTATTTTTTATCTCTCCTAAAGTTTTGCTGTCTTTTTAGACAAAATACATTTTTTCTTACATTTTAAGATTTCAAACTTAAGGGAAGAACATGAAATTCAACAAGAGTTTGTCTGCCGGACTCATGTTATTCGGGAGCTTAATCGGGGGAACGCAAAGCTATGCTCAAACCGTTCCAAAGACAACATTCGTCCACTTATTTGAATGGAGTTGGCAAGATATTGCTCAGGAATGTGAAGAGTTCCTAGGGCCTAAAGGGTTTGCTGCGGTACAAGTCTCCCCTCCTCAGAAAAGTGTCGATAACCCGGCTTGGTGGTCTCGCTACCAACCCGTTAGTTATGCTTTTGAAGGCCGTAGTGGTAACCGTGCACAATTTGCGGATATGGTGCAACGTTGTAAAAACGTAGGGGTAGACATTTATGTGGATGCCGTCATTAACCATATGGCGGCATGGAATCGCAACTTCCCTGAAGTTCCATATGGAGTTAATGACTTTAATAGCTGCACCAGTGACATCAACTATTCTAATCGCTGGTCAGTACAAAATTGTGATCTTGTCGGACTTAACGATCTCAAAACCAGTTCTGAGTATGTTCGCCAAAAAATTGCAGACTACATGAATGATGCGATCAGTATGGGGGTCGCTGGGTTTCGTATTGATGCGGCGAAACATATGCCAGCCGAAGATATCGCGGCAATAAAGAGTAAGTTACATGGCACCCCTTATATTTTCCAAGAAGTGATCGGTGCCGAGAATGAACCCGTTAAGCCTGCGGAATATACCTATATTGGTGATGTTACTGAGTTCTTCTTTGCTCGCACCCTAGGACCTAAGTTTAAGCACGGGGGAATTAAAGACTTACAAGGTATTGGTTCTTGGAATGGTTGGCTAAGCAGCAGCGATGCCGTGACTTTTGTAACCAACCATGATGAAGAACGCCATAACCCAGGGCAAGTACTCAGCCATCAAGACTTTGGTAACCTCTACTTCCTCGGTAACGTTTTTACTTTGGCCTATCCTTATGGGTATCCCAAAGTCATGTCAGGCTACTACTTCAATGATTTTGATGCAGGCCCTCCCGCAACAGGTATACATACGGGGAACGCCTGTGGTTTTGATGGAGGAGACTGGGTTTGTGAACACCGCTGGCGCGGCGTAGCCAATATGGTGGCTTTTCGTAATCACACCGCAGCAGAATGGCGCGTAACCAACTGGTGGGATGATGGCTATAACCAAGTCGCCTTTGGCCGTGGTGGGCTAGGTTTTGTTGTCATTAACCGAGACGACAACAAAGGCATCAACCAAGGTTTTGCTACCGGAATGCCAGCGGGTGAATATTGCGACATCATCAGTGGTGACTTTAACTCACAAACGGGAACATGTAGTGGCACCACCATCAGTGTAGACAGTTCAGGTTATGCCCATTTCACCGTGGCTTCTCATAATGCGGCGGCCATTCATGTCGGAGCAAAAGTAGGACAAACCTGCACCGATTGTGATGATGGTGAGAAAAAACCGGCTACGCCTGTTACGGCAACCAACCTCTGCTACGACAATGCCGCTAATCACACTTCACCAACACTCCACTACTGGGGAGCACAACCAGCAGGCTCACTCACAAACGCCACTTGGCCTGGCGTTACCATGACGGCAAATGGTGATTTCTATTGCCATGATGTTGAAACTGAGCTTTCAAGTGTGAATGTGATTTTTTCAAATCAAGGTGCCAATAAGAGTAACGATCTCACCACCACTACTGGAACGTGTTATAGCGATGGTAGCTGGAAATCTTTAGCCGACTGTGGGTTTACCCTAATCACAGAGAACGATGAGGATGAAGGTAACGCCACCCAAATCTGTTATGGCAATGAGCAAGGATTCTCTCAGCCTTACCTCTATTTCTGGAATGTGGCGGCCGCAACCCCCATTGCTAACGCAACTTGGCCTGGGCAAGCAATGACCCAACAAAATGGTCAATACTGTTATGACTTTGGTACTAACCTCAATAGTTTGAAAGTCATTTTCAGTGATCAAGGCAGCCGCCAAACCCTCGATATGGAGGTGTCAGCACCAAACCTTTGCTATGCCAATGGTGAATGGAAAGAGCTGTCTCAGTGCACCAGCAACACGAATGGTGGAAATGAAACTTGGTACTTCCGAGGTACAGCAAACGGGTGGGGATTAACACTGCTGGATTACAATGAGCAAACTGGCCTTTACACAACAACCCAAACCTTCAGTGGTGAAGAGTCACCCGCAAGGTTTAAAATTGATGATGGTTCGTGGACAGAATCCTACCCAAGTATGGATTATCAAGTCGGCGACTACGCCACCTATCAGATTCATTTCAATAGCAGTACAAAAGCCGTCAGTGTGACACAGCACTAATCACCTTATCGGTACAGTCTTGAGGCTGTACCGAGGCTTTGTTGCTTAATTCAGAGAAAAGGCATACCAGCCCATAATGCTTCATTTTTAAACAACATACTGAGTTTCAGGCATACCTAGCCCCGTAAGCTTGTTCAGCGCTTTGATCATTGCGTAAGTCTCGCCAACCTGAGCGTTGTAATTTCTTAGGCTTAATTTCCCACCTAACAACTGTTTCACTCGATGCATGGCTGTCTCTGATAGAGAGCGCTTATGATAACCATACCGCTTTTTCCACTTTTTGTTTGAGCCGTAGAGCTTCTGACAACCTACCGCCAAATTGCGAGGATGTCCTTGCTCCCAGAAAGCTGCCCCTTCTCGTGGCGGGATGAGCGGAACTGCTCGCTTGATTCGTATAGCTTCATGGCAGCTTCTTGTGTCATAAGCTCCATCACCTGATACTTCAATGATTTTACGACGTGTCTGCTTAAGTAAGTTGGGAAGCACTTCAGCATCGGTTACGTTAGAGAAACTCAGTTCTGCTGCGACTATTTCGTGAGTGCTGGCATCTACTGCAATATGCAGTTTACGCCAAACTCTACGCTTCCCGTCAGTACCATGCTTCTTAACCTTCCATTCACCTTCGCCATAAACCTTGAGACCAGTGGAATCAATGGCTAGATGTTGTATCGCTCCTCTGGTTTTAGTTTTAAATGAAACATCAACTTCCTTAGCTCGACGACTTATGCAGGTGTAATGCGGACAAAATAGCGGGATATTAGCCAGTTTAAATACTGAGTCTATAAATCCTTGCAGCGCTCTCAATGGCATAGAGAATACTCGTTTCACCATTAATGCAGTCGTAATGGCTAAATCACTGAATTGGCGTGGTCTACCACGCTTGCCTTGTTTGCTTTGCTTCCACTCAGCTATCGCTTCCTCATCAACCCAAAAGGTCAGTGAACCACGATTAATTAAGGCTTTATTGTACTGCTTCCAGTTGGTTGTTTTGTAACGAGGTTTAGGCATTAGGCTACGACGATTAATGGATGTAGCCGATCAGATCGTAGCTTCTTGATTTAGTTCCATCGATTTAAGCAACAAAGCCGCTCATACCTTACAGCCGGTAACTCACTATGCTATAAATCATCTAATGTTACTTTCAATCGAGGAGCGAGCCATGGGCCGTAAACCACTTTCAGAAAAAGAACTGCTTGAGGGTATTACACCCAAAACAACACACGCTGATGAACTCGCGACTACAAATGAAAAAGATTGGGGATCTTATTCTGAAGATACGGATAAAGCAGAAAGCGATTTTCTTGTTCAAAGAGACGATGCTCTTAACAACACCCGAATGGAAAAAATGCTAAAAATGGCTGAACGCTTTAACAAAAGCGGGAGTGTCGATAGGGAAACTCTCATGAAAGTTAAAGGACTTACTGAATCGGAAATACTGTCAGAAAACGAGTACAGGATGGTTTTAAAGAGGATTGAAACCATATTCGATGCTGAACCAGGCACACCCGAAGGTGACGAACTTGAAAAGCTAGTGACCTGGGTGGAAGCGTATGAAGAAGAGCACTACCCATTTTAAGCTAGTTAGCCCTCTGCTGACTCATCTTTGCCCTAAAGTTTCTTAGAGCAATTTGTTGCGACTCACTATGAACGTAGAAAATTTGAAGGAAGATATCTTAGCTTTTCTAACATTAAGATACGACAAGAGCCACTAGAAGTGGCTCTATTACGCGCTACCTGCGGTCAATACTCTATGAGCGTAAGAGAACAGGGCTATTTGAATTCATCTATCTACAAGT
>NZ_VHTC01000042.1:0-22484 GCF_013048685.1 Vibrio sp. A8-1 | reverse complement strand
GGATATTGAGTTCGCACATCTTGTTGTCTGGTTGTTGTTTTTTGGCGAAATCATTTGATCACATGACAAGATGTGTATCCAGCTTAAATTGATGATTTTTCTTAAAATCATCAGGGGATTCCTCAGTATCAAATATCCCAGTTCAAACATTCAGTACCTTCTTTTTTTACCTCAGGTTCTTATCTGTTGAAGAGAAGCAATAACGTGACTCATTAAGTTAAGAAGGTACATGTCATGATTCAATCACATTACACGCTTTATATTGGTGTTTCGGTCAATAAAGATAAAACTCAAGGAGCGGTCGGAGTGGCTATTTACGATGAGGAACATCAATTAGCTGATAGTTTCGCTGTGCTGGTGGATCGTAACATTGATAGTACGGAGTTAGAGCTTACTGCTATCGTCGAGTGTTTACGTTACGCATTTAATGACGATGTCATTTACAGCACTAGTGACTTCTGTGTGCGTGGTTATAACGAATGGCTAGATGATTGGAAGAGAAAAGGGTGGCGTAAATCAGATAAGAAGCCAGTGGCCTACCGTCAGCTTTGGCAGTTGGTGGACGAAGAGCGTAGTGAAAAGTTCGTTGATGTACGCAAACTACGTTCGTCTCCAGAATTAGATTTAGCCTATAGATTGGCAAAAGAGGAATTAGAAGAAGCTCGTTAACTTTAAAAATTGAAGAGATAGGCTCACCGATAAAGCTGGTGGCCTATTTCTTGATGGTGTTACTTTTTATAGTTAATTTCCAGTTTATCAGCCAAGGGATACTTGGCAATTTCATAATCAGGGTTCAAGGTTGCCAACTTGTGTGCAGCGATTGAGGCAGCTGAAGCCAGTCCAAAAATGGCCGCAGGACCGGATGCTAATGCGGCGACCATAGTCGCGGAACGTCCAGCGGTATACACTCGACATTTCAGTCCCTGACGTTCTATAAGATCTTCAATTTTCTTAACGGTTTGAGAGAAGTTCTTCACGTTGGTGAGCGTGAATGATTCTCGACGAGAGATGTGCTCCTTCAGAGCGGTTTCGTCAAGGTGGTGTAATACATTGCCTTTACTCATAATTTGTCCTTAGCGCTCTCGTCTGAAAGCATGATAGTGGGTTGGCGTTAGAATACGAACGAGTGAGACAGTCCATGTCTCACTGAAATTGGTTAATGTGCTTTTGTGAACTAGCTCAGATTTTAGAGTGCAGAGCCGATTTTTCATGGCTAAATTAGCAGGGATAAGAGTGGTTTTTTTGTAAATGGGTTTTTGTTTAAGTTATTGTTATTTAATGATTTTGTTGTGCCAGAAGAACGACCTAAGCGCTTTGCTTGAATAAGGGGGATTGGCTCCCCCATCTGTTGACTGTATTCGAATTACTTTCTGTGCTCGGGGCTAAAGGTGGCGAAGTTTTGGGTATCTTTACCTTGGGTTTCGAGCTGTGCTTTAAGCCAGTTAAAGATATCCAGAGTGCCAACCGGGCCATCTGAGTGTATACGGTCATCGGGGTCAAACGCGGTTTCTATCAATGTCACGCCTGCCAATCTTTGCTTGGCCGTTTCGCGCAATTTTTCCAAATCTCGTGGGCGCACCATATCGACCTTGTTTAAACAAACGACAATCGGTTTGTTTAAGCGGGTAAGCTTATTTAAGATTTGTACATCAATATCAGAAACGCCTCTGGCAAGATCTATGACCATGACAAAGATATCGACGTTGTGCAGATGCTCGTGAGTCAGGCTGTTGACCGACGGGTTAATATCATTGAAGCCCGGAAAGTTGATTAAGTTAATTGCGTAATCTTCATCAAGTGGATAGAGCTCAGCTTCACTGGTCGCGCCAGCAATCGGATCAACATTTTGTGTATCTAACCCAAATACGGCATTAAAGAAGGCATCTTTCCCAACAGAACCATCACCGACTACGCCAATACTAATTCTGTTTAGGACGATCTGCCTTAAGACTGCAATGTGAACCACTGCTGGAATGGTTTTGCGATAGGCTGGACCTGCGAGAGCGCTAGCTGCCCATACTCCACTCGCTGTCCATCCGACAGGACCTAAGAATGACGACACAGCTCTGGCTATCATTGGACTTGCAGCAAAAGGAAGCCCTTTACCAATAATGGCTTTGCTGAGCCAGTGCGCGACGATGATGGAATATTTATAGACGGCAAATCCGCCATACTTTTTAAGTAGTGCTTGAATGAGCAGTAGAGCGGGGCCTCCAATCGGTACTTCGGCATGTGATAACCCTAAGCTCTCTATGCAGGCTTTTTTCTCAGCGTCACTCATGTGCTCAAAAGCATCCGTGAAGAGCTTTTCTATGATTTTCTGCTCAAGTTCCTCAGTGGTGTATTCTTTCAGTGTGGATGGTGTGTCGCTGATACGCTGCATGACCTCATTCGTTTTGACGAATGTGTAAGTTTGCCATTCATCAGGATGGTCACGTTTGAATCGTTCAAATCCCCTTTCACTGCCCATAAAGCTCGGTTTGCCTTCATCTGGAAACAAATCATCAAGTTCGATTTTTGGCTTTACACCAATTTTTTGGGCTACATCGAGCACGACTGCTCGATAACCGGCGACATCGTCGTCCGTGTCTTTTCCTAAGGCTTCTTTAAGTTTGTTCTTTGTCATTCTTGTCGTGGTGGCAAGGGTGTTGCTGCCCGCTTTACGTAGGTGCCAAGCAATACGCTGTGCATCTTGTCGTAAAGTGTTGGGTTTAAACTGACATTCGCTCTCGCTGAGTTTGAGGTACTCCAGAATCGGAAGCACTTCTTCAGGATTGTAAGCCAGAGCGCGTTGGAGTACGTCGACTTCACTGAGGGATTGCGGCATAGGGAGGCTCCGTGGTATTGGCTATCGTGTGAGCCACCAGCATACGGATGAGCGCGACATATCGTGTCTTGCTTGTTAGCGGAGGTGAATGTCGAATAGGAGTTGTGAAAACAGTCACAAAAAAAGGTGGGAGATGTCCCACCTTGGTCGTTGGCAAGTGGTGATTAATGACCGACTAGATTTAAACAGCTAGACATGTCCATTACAGCGAGGTTGGTTTTATCCAAACCACACGACACGATATAGGTGCCATTCGCGGCGGTGTTGGTTATTATCCATAGCCCAGTCGAGCGATGCTCGGTGTAAATCATGCTGCCATCGTTGAGATATTCCCAAGCTGAGCGTATCCAACTGAGCGCGCCATATCCTTCGGTTAAATCAATCTCTGGACTAATAGTGCTGACGCCATCAAAGGCGGTCGGCGCATCAATCAGTTGATTGGTCAGGGCGTAGTTCAAACCGTCGACATTGGCGTTATCTCCTGGCTCAAAATCAAACTGAGCGTAGGTAATGTAACGGCCATATTGGTCTTTTGTCATGGCGGTGAGCGGTGTGCCTGAACGATTGGCATCGATATCGAGCGCTTCACATTCTGCCGCATCATTGACGCCACCTTGCGCGTTTATCGCAAATTCATAATAGACGTCACCGACCGTATTGCCTTTTTGATTGGCTCGCAGTTGCTTGGTGCAGTGATAAGCCGAACTTGGGTAGCTGTTCAATGTATCTTCATCCATCACCACAAACGTTTCACTGTCATTGTATTGACCAAGTGTGGTATTGGTTTTTAGGTAGTGCGTCATGGTGACAATGGTGTCTAAATCATTGCTGACCTGATACACGGTTTCTTGTGCGTATTCAGGGTGACCGACATACTCTTTTCGATACCAAGTATCCGCCACACTGATGTCATCGGAGGCCGGATTACCTAGCCAATACTCCACATACGCAACATGAGCATCGGGGTAAAGGGCTTCAAAGGCGCGAGTTTCTTCATACGCTTTCGCTAGTCCTATAGTGAGCGATTGAGCCAGTTGATGCTGCGCAGTATTGCCTTCTTTGATGAAATCCCCATACAAGTCACTGACGGCAATGTTATAGCGGTTTGCTAAACGGTACTCTTGCTCGGCAACGCGCTGTTTGATTTGCCCTTGCAGGGATGAATTGGCGGCCAGTGCTTGGCAGCCGTCCGCACCAAGTTCACTGAGCTCATTTTTTATCGCATTCCAAATCACGGTGGTAAATGGCGTCGTGTTCAAAATGTCATTGCTGTAGCTTGATGAAAATTTCGGTGGAAAGGTGAGCTGGTAGGCTTCACTGACCACACCATAGTCGGAATCGTAAGCGCCGACAGGAACATTAATAACAATTGGCGCGTAATCGGCGCAAACACTGTCTACACCTGAAAATTCAAACTGACCATTTTGGTCGGTCAGTGCCGAAGGTTCGTTGTCGTCTAACTGACCATTAAGATTGTAGTCGACAAAAGCGGTGGCCCCTTCGACATAGCCGTCAATAGCCACACCCGTGAGGTCCGCTTGACTGCCTGATGTGCTATTGCTGTCGCTACTGCCGCCTCCACATGCAGTTAAGCTGGCGGTGACCAGTGCGAGCAGCACTGTGTTTAATTTGAATGGTTGCATAATGTTGTCCTTAAACGATGAAAAATAGGGGTGACTCAGCGAACTTATCGCTGAGTGGGAATAACCGTATCGGAGAGTAAAAAGTCACTCGGGTACTCAAAAGTGAAGGTGGATATGTCCGCCTGAATAATGTCGGAGAAGGCGAGCACGTCACGTTCGTGTTTGTGCTCGTACACAAGGTAGAGCATGCCTTTTTCCCAAATCAGGCCGAGTGGGGTGAGGTAGTCTGTCTGGGTGTCATCAATGAGTGTTAAGCGAACCTGACGCTTAGCATTAATGGCTTGGCTGAGCCGTTCGAATACATCAAAGTCGTAGTCGTCTTGCTTAGGCAGCGCAAGACGCACCTCAATTTTGGCAGGCTCCATCACATCGCCAATTTGCAGTGGCATAAAGGCCTCGCAAATGCCTTGCTCAAAGTGAGCCGGCAGCAGGCCTTTCACCGATGAAAAGCACAGTCCGAGCAGCATGGTTTCCCATGAAGCGGACGAGACTTTGTTGTGGTATTTACGCTTGTAGGTGTAACTGTTACGCGCACGTTCAAACCGTTCGACTTGGAAATAGTCGGGGTAGTACATGATGACATTGAGGTAGCGCTGAATGGTGCGTTTAGTACGATTGACGCCCAGCTCGGATAAGCGAACTCGCAGCTCTTCAGCCGAGATTTCTCGCAATCGCGGAATGTGTGAATAGATTTCAAAGATGAGCTTAAAGTGCTCATCGGTTGAGAGTGTGTAGTCTGAGGGTTGCATGGCATCACCAACTTTCGTCTACCCAGCCACACGCACTGAGCGCAGTGCTTCAGTGAATGTCACGGATAGGGGTTAAACGAAGACTGGTGGCCACACAGTCTTAACGGGTCCTTATTGCAATGAGGCTAGGGTATGGATGAGCGAGACATATTCTGTCTCACTCAGAGATGGAGTTGAATAAATGTGATTGAATTAGCATTTTTCGACGCATTACTGTGTTGCTTGGCGGATTTCTTTCAATAGATAACCGCGGCTGAGCAGTTCACGCACGGCGGCCCAGTGCAGGGCCTGAGTCGATGAGCAAGACCGGACGAGCTCAAGCAAGTCATGGTCACTGTGTTCTTTCACCTCATCGCGAGCCTTTTGGTATTGAGCGTGAAGATAGCGACCACCTTTTGTGATGACTTGCAGCAAGAGCACAGACAGCACTCGGCGTAGTGATGGGGGATGTTTGTCCATGGGGTCCCTTTTGATTATTGAGCGGTGATGTTTATCTCATCAAAGGCGTCCATATCGACGTAAGCCAGAAAGTTACTTTCCCATAACTGGTACAGCTCTTTGGCATCAGGGCGGTCTTTCATGGGCAACCAACCTCGATGAGCGACAAAGAACTCACCGACACGAAAATCAAAATCTAAGCTTCGTTCAAGTTCGGGGTAGTAATTTCCGATGTAGGCAAAATCGGTAATGTACTCGATGCTCCAATCGCCGCTGGTGGTGTGACAAATACCCATCTCAACCGGATGAAAACCACCTTCATCCGCGCTGTAACTCTTATCGCGAAAGTTGAACACCAGATAACGACTGGCGGCGAGTGTGCCGCTGCTGTCATTGACTAGCTGCTTGGTGAGTTGCTTACTCAGCAGTGCATGCAGTTTGTCTGAAATCGGTAAGAGAGAAGATGTGAAGGTTAGTGAAGACATAGCAAGACCTCCTTAGGTCAGGATTAAGTCGAAAAAGAAAAAGGAAATAAAGAGGAATAGGCGCGGCGCTAAAACTCACGGACCATGGTTAATTGCACCTCATCAAACACGTTGCGTGAAAGGTGGCGAGCAAAGGCTTTCATCCACACCATGAGCAGTTCAAGTACCTCAGTGTGAGATAAGTCAGCGGCCCCCGAATCGGGCTGATAGCACCAACGATTGGCAAGATGGAAATAGAGCTCAGGTTCAACCGCGATACTGCTTTCATTGGAATAGGAAAAGCTGGCAAAACACACTACCTGCCAATCACTGAATGGTGACTCACGTTTAAACTGCACTTCAATCGGGTGCAATCCTTGTCGGTGTAAGTAATAACTTTTTTGTCGGCAGTTCAGCACAATGCGTTCAGCAGACTCTGAAATGGAGTATCGAGCCATCAACTGCTCTAGTGCCTGATGAAGGTCTCCATCGAGTTCAATGTCGCCATATCGTTGTTCAATCATAACCAGCCCCTCTCAGCAAAAGAGACACTGCCTTTACCCACCACAATGTGGTCTAGCACTCGTACATCCACCAGCGATAAAGCGTCTTTTAGTCTTTCGGTAATACGTCTGTCGGCTTGTGACGGCGTTACATCCCCTGAAGGGTGGTTATGGGCCAATATCACGGCCGCGGCATTCACTTCTAGCACCACTTTCACCACTTCTCGCGGATAGACACTGGCCACATCAATGGTGCCGTGAAACAGCTCTTTAAACTCAATTAAGCGGTTTTGGTTATCCAACAGCAATAAGGCAAATACCTCACGCTCATAGGCCCCCAGTTTGCAGCGAATGTACTCCTTAGTGGCATCTGGATTGGTGAGCGCGTTACCGCGCACGTAACGGTGAGCGAGTATCTCAGCGGCATGTTCAAGAATTTGGTTTTCTTGATAGCGCTGCTCTTTTGTGTAATCGGTCATATTAGACTCCGAGTGAGGTTCATTAACGGGATACACGTTAATGACATATGCCTGAATTTTTTTTGATTAAGCCTTGTCGCGCCAAGGCTTAACACATAACCGTCTTTTTTTACGCCAGCGCTTTATCCCATGAGGACCACAGACATAGGAGGACGTCCCATGAGATTTCTAAAACTACAAGAAGTAATGGAAAAGACAGCACTAAGCCGTTCAGCAATTTATCGGAAAATGAATGACGGAGAGTTTCCGCAATCTGTGAGTTTGGGTGATAGGGCGGTGGCTTGGGTAGAGAGTGAGGTCTATGAGTGGATGGTGCAAATCTTCCAAAATCGAAGCAGTGAATAGTCTAAGTTTGGCAGTTATAAAGCTATTTCCCAAGGGAATTTTGCCTAACAAGACCAACTTAATTGTGCAACATCAGAAGATAATGAGAGTGGATAGGGGCTTACTTTTTCACCAAAGGTAATAGGAAGGTGCTGCAATAGCAGGTTGGTACAGAAGCTAGTTTATTAGGTAGTACTAGCTTTGTTCAATTCATGGTTCTGGTTCTGTCATGTCATTCAGTGGGAAGTTATTAACATTGCGAGTACACTGATTAGGCAACTGAGAGCTATTTTGGTAACAATATAACAGTGCATAAACGATCAAACTCTCAAGAGTGTTTTTGATGAAGATGAACCATGCATTAATTTTTGAGAGCGACTATTACATCACCTAAACGACTTACCTTTGCCTAGCTAACTAGCAAGTGTGAATGCTCCTATAGGTGTCTTGTTGAGTATTTGGTCTGTTAGATAATTGATATATAAAAACAATCAATCAGCTTTTTGAAGGAGAAAGTAGTGGCGGTGTATAACACGGCTTCAGATTCTGCAAATACCGCAGTCCGAGCCTTTTTAACGAAAGTTGGTGAATACTATTTGGGTGCTTCATTCAACACAGGAAATGGCAAAGGGAAAAAGCTTTGGGAGGAAATTAAAACGGTTCGATTTGAAAACTGTTGTGCTTACTGTGGCGAAAAAAGCGAAAAGCTACAGATTGAACATGTATTGATGTTCAATCGAACTGAGTTTGGTTTACATCATCCAGGAAATATTGTTCCTTGTTGTAAGGGGTGTAACAAAAGAAGCAGGGTCAGTGGTTCTACCTATTGTGACTGGAAACAACACTTGAGAAATATTTGTACGAGTAAAGCTCAAGAGCACTTATATGCAGAAAGAGAAGGGAAGATCCTGGAGAACTTCGAACATTACAATTATCCCCGCCTTAATGAGAATGAGCGTCACGCCATTCGTGTGATTGCAAGTAGTCTTTATGAGAACATAAAAACTGAGTCAGATAAGTCTCTGGAGCTATACAAGCAGCTTGATGAAGCGTTTGTTAAAAGTGATTGACACTATTTAATGGTATTTTGTTTGCAGATAAGTAGAATGTGGCTGCTAAGTGTTTTGAGGTTTTTTTGATGTCAGTTAAAGCTATTGATTTGTTTGCTGGTGCGGGAGGGTTCACACTCTCAGCTCATGAAGCTGGCGTAGAGGTTTTAGCGGCAATTGAGTTCGATAAAGCAGCTGCAAATACTTATGATAGAAACTTCAACCAAAATCAGGAACTTCAGATTAAACTGCTTAACAGAGATATCAATCTGATAAAGCCGGAAGATCTTCGTCAAGAGCTTGAACTCAAGCAAGGTGAACTAGACTTGATACTTGGCGGGCCACCTTGCCAAGGTTTTTCAACACACCGCATTAAAGATGCTGGTAAAGATGACCCGAGAAATGCCCTTCTTCTGAGATATTTTGAGTTCGTTAACGAATTCTCACCCAAAGCTTTCTTGGTGGAGAATGTTTCTGGTCTTTTATGGAAACGTCATAAACCATTTTTAGATAAGTTCATAGCACTAGCTGAAGATGCTGGTTATGTAATTAAATTCTGCGATACAGTAAATGCGAAAGATTACGGGGTTCCTCAAAACCGTAAGCGTGTATTTATTTTTGGTATTCGAAATGATTTAGACTCGGACGAAATTGTATTCCCACCAGTAGAAACTCATTTTTCTCCAGCCTCAGGAAACAAGCCTGAATGGTTAGCAGCATCATCAGTATTTGAAAAAATCCCAGAGCATCTATACCCAGTTTACTGGGAAGACTTCTTCGATAAGAAAGATAAGCGTGATAAAGAAGAAGTGTTTAAACTTCTCAAATCACTTCCTCATGGGAAAACTTTTAAGAAGAATGATCCATGTAACATTCACATGAAGCCAAGCGACATGATGAAAGAGCGCTTTGCTGATACCCCATTAAACGGTAGTCGTGAAGATGCTGGTGAACAACACCGGCTAAAGTGTCATTCAAATGGCTATAAAGGGCACAAAGATGTGTATGGACGGATACTAATTCATACACCTAGCAATACAATCACCACTGGTTGTAATAACCCGTCAAAAGGGCGTTTTGTGCATCCATGGGAAGATCATGGTATAACGCTTCGCCATTGTGCAAGGTTGCAGTCTTTCCCTGACTGGTTCAATTTTTATGGTAGCTCAACCGAACAAGCTCGCCAAATAGGGAATGCAGTCCCACCTTTACTTGGTAAGATTCTCATTGCTGACATATGCAGTAGATTGAATTGAAGAAAGTGCCTACAATGTTAGGCACTTTTTTTTATTTTCAGTAAGCTAGATTAAATTACGAGCTTATAAATAACTGGAATCCTCTTTATGGCTTACACCTCTTCAACCTTTAAAACTAGAGCAAGGACTATTGATCACCTCGGGCGGGAGCAAATTGCAGACTGTCCGACTGCAATATCAGAACTCTGGAAAAACGCCTTCGATGCATACGCAACAGATGTGAGTCTTCATTTATTTGATGGAGATATTGATGTTGCAGCATTATTGGATAATGGACATGGTATGAGCCGCCAAGAGTTTGAAGAGAAGTGGCTTACTATCGGAACTGAATCTAAAACGGACGGATTCAAAATTATAGAAGCTGACCGTAATGGATTAAAGCATCGAGCGAAACAAGGGCAGAAAGGGATAGGCCGTTTATCAAGTGCCGCTTTAGGTCCTTTGTTGCTACTGGTATCTAAGCGGAAGAAACATAGGTTTGTCGCTGCATTAGTTGATTGGCGCTTGTTTGAAAACCCTTACATTTATCTTGAAGATATTCGAATCCCTATCACTGAGTTTGATAAATACACAGATGTGTTGGAAGAGCTTCCAACTATGTTTGATAAGCTGTTAGGAAACTTATGGGGGGATTCTGAGGCAGAAATGGAAGCTGAAGCCTCAGCACTTGCTTTAGCTGATAACATACCAGAAGAGGAAGCTCTAACTATCACGAGAGCTGTATCTAAAGCAAGAACCTCTCGTCTAGTTGCCGCTTGGGAGCAGTATAGTGATTTGGAGTTAGGAAAAGGCATTTCAATAAAAGAAACGACTAAGTCAAAAATAGAAAACACCTTGATCAAGGAAGTGTTTTCTGAGCGTCATCTTTGTAAATGGGCTGTTTGGAAAGAAGAAAGCGACCAAGGTACTGCCATGTTTACAGCGGAGCTTTCTGAGGACTTGAAAGCGCAGCTTTCTTTAACACCGCATGAAGAAGTAGGGGAAACCGTTCAAAGCTATAAAGATAACTTTTTTCAAACACTATCGAACTTTGTCGACCCATTCAGCAAGGAAGCAGAATCTAAGGCTGATAGATTTACGTGCTCGGTTACCGCTTGGCGAGGGATTTACCCAGAAACTATTATAGGGCGAGATAGGCAATTTGACCTAGCAGCTCTCGAAGAATTGGAGCATGTTATCGAAGGGCATGTCGATAAAGAAGGTTATTTTAAAGGGAGAGTGAAAGTCTTCGGCGAGTGGATTGAAGATTATATGGTCAAACCAAAGCAGGTATATAAAACGCGGAGAGATAGCGCATTTGGACCATTTCATATACGAGCTGGCACGTTTGAAATGGAGATTGGCAGCAGCTCTTTGTCGGACGAACAACATGCTCATTTTAAAGAGCAAGCAGAAAAATATGCAGGGTTTAGAGTCTATAGAGATGGACTGCGCGTGATGCCTTTTGGTAGAACTGATAATGATTATTTTGATATAGAATTTCGACGTTCAAAACATGCCGGACGTTACTTTTGGGCCAACCGACGTATGTTTGGCCGTGTAGCAATTACTCGTGAAAATAACCCTAATCTTAAAGACAAAGCTGGTCGAGAAGGTTTTATTGAAAACCGTGCTTCTAAGTTGTTCAAGGAAATAGTGTCCAAAATACTCATCGATGTTTCAAATGATCACTTTGGTACAAAAGCAGAAACCCGGAAACCAACGTTAGAATTAATCCGAGAGAAAAAAGCACTGCAAAAAGCTGAAGATGACAGAAATAAGCTGTTGTCTCGTGAGAGAAACCGCATACGCACATCAATAAAGAAAAATACTAAGTCGCTGATAAAACACATAGAGATGCTTGGAAGTTTAAAACAAAGCTTTGAAAACCGTATTCAACTTAACTCATTGGATGAGCTACAAGAACTAAAGAAAGAAACAGACTCATTAAACGAGACAACCCAAAGCTTTTCACTAAGCCCAGTTCCGCCAAACTTAGGCAGGCTTGAAGATGACTATCGTTACTATCGTAAGCATGAACTTGCGGCAAAAACGATGGTTCAACAGCTTACATTAGTAGTCAATAAGGCTTTAGAAGAAGCCACGCAAAAAACCGATTTTGAAAAAGCCAATGAAGTTTATCGGAGCAAACTCACTAGCTTGAACAATGCAATCAACCGATATGCAGCACGCGGTAAAGAAGCGTTGAGTAAGCAGATATCAGACTTCGATAGGGTGGTTAAGCAATGTCGAGATCAATATAAAATTGAAGTTGAAGGCGCTCTAGAAGATCTCAAGCTAGAAAAAATTTCGTTAGGCGAGGTTTTAACAATTCTCGATGAAACTCAACTGAAGGTTGATGTGGAAAACCGGCAGAAGTTGGGTCCGTATACGACGGCGTTAGAAAGCCTTGAAGAACAGATTGACTTGGAGGGCTTAGCTTTGCACAGCATGAATGAGTCAATTAAGTATCGAGAAGAGTTGGTTCGGCTTCACTCTCTTGCTCAACTAGGTATAACGGTAGAAATTGTGGGCCATGAAATGGAAAGCTTGGACCGAAGTGTAGATTTCGGACTTAAGTCTTTGGCTCAAACTAATTTATCTCCAGAACAAAATGATCATTTACGTCGTGTAGATGAAGCTCATCAAGCATTGATGGATAAATTACGCTTTCTTTCTCCGTTGAAGCTCTCTGGCGAGAAGGTGTCGAGAACGATTTCAGGTAAAGAAATATCTAGCTATGTTGAGGCATATTTTGGAGAGCAGTTTGAAAGAGCCAGTGTTACTTTTAGTGCGACTAGAAGATTCGAATCTATAGCTATTGTAGATATGCCATCGAGGATTTTTCCCGTATTTATCAATTTAGTTAATAATTCTTTATATTGGGTTCAGCAACATGAGTCAGAACAAAAAATCACGCTAGATGTCATAGATGGCGAAGTTGTTGTTTCAGATGATGGTCCTGGAGTTGATGTCGATGACATTGAACAGCTATTTACTCTTTTCTTTACTCGTAAGCAGCGAGGAGGAAGAGGTGTTGGGTTGTACCTATCTAAGCAAAATTTAAATGCCAGCGGCCATACAATAAGATATGAAACACGTGATCGCTACAAACTACATTCAGGGGCCAACTTTGCAATTGAATTCAAGGGGATGAAGAATGAATAGTTCGGCAGTCGTAACGGCGGTGGAGGTTCCAATCGAAACTGCACCTATTTATCATCAAATGATTCACGAAGCTTTCATTGATCCAATTAAAAACGTAACCGTCATTGATGATGAGTACCCAACATTGTCCCAATTTCTAGTTCAGTCGACCCAGGCAATACCTGATAAGCAACTGAAACCAGAGAACATCGAGCGCTTACGAAGCATCATTTCAATGTGTCATCAAGAAAAGAATTGGAGTCTGGATGTTTTTGATGGAAACGATCCCAAACTAGGAGGCTCTGATGGGGTGCCTCCTTACCTGAATCATAGTGATTTGGTTGTGTTGGATTATCATTTAGAAGGGGTTCCTACGACTAATAGTGGGGAAAGAGCTAGAAAAATTATTTCTGAACTTAAAAGAAACAACAGATTCAACATAATTCTCGTTCATACAAAAGGGTTCGATGATGGTGACATTGAGAAAGTGTTCGATGAGGTATTAGGAGAGACATTTGTATTCCCGGAAAAACATCCCTTTGTAATTGATGACGAGTCAGAAGAGCTTATTGAAGCTTGGCTTGATGACAACGATGATGGCTCTCGCTACTCATTTTTTAATCAAAAAATGGGAGTTAAAAGTGTATTGGAGCACCTGGAGTTGGGTGAAAGGAACTGTAGCAATGTAATGTTTCCGCACCATTTCTTGAATTCATTTAAACAGGAAGTTTTAGAGGTTGCCAAACTTATTGGGATCCAGCATGCAACTCTAACCAAATGGTACGTTGGACAACAACTTAAAATGCTGAAAATTCCTTTAGTTAGCGGTGCGACTGAAGACATAGCTTGGTGTTGGAAGGGGGGAGATAATCCTAACTTTATTTCTACAGGTCGAGTGTTTATCTCTGTAATTAAAAAAGGGAATGGGTCTCCGGAGGCTGAACTTATTGAACCTTTAAAAGCGGCATTAATAGAGGCAAAAACTTCACCAATGCACCTACTAATGGCAAAGATACGTGCGGATATAGATGAAAAGGGTTTGGAGCAAGCAAATAAGATTGTTGCACAAAAGGAGACCCAAGCAGGTTGGCTAAACAACTTGTTAAAAGAGGGGGCTTTGCATACTCATGATGAATTAATCCGTGCACATTGGGAGCAATTAGCTAGAGCTACGCATTTAGAACTCAGAGAGTTTTCTCAGCGCCTTGCTGGAGCTGTTACAGAGTTAGTAAATGGGGGAGTAAAAGAAGCCGCAGAGCACTTTTTTGATAAAAAATTTGATCCTGATTATACGCTGGCACACCTTAATGCTTTTAATTGCTCTCAACAGGAGTTTGGACACCACTTGACCACCGGAACTGTACTTTGTTTCGAAGAGGGCTTATGGGTATGCTTAAGCCCTGCTTGCGATTTGGTTCCTAGAGAAAGAAAAAGTTGGAAAAGTCGAATAGGCTCAGATTTCCTTGCTTTTAAAGCAGTAAAGTTGCTTCCAGTGAATAAGCTTTCGAAAGCTAACCAAGATGCAAATTCTAATAACTTTATTTATTTAGTGTTGGATGGAGAGCCAAAAGCTTTTTGTCTAGGGCAGAAGCCTAGTGATAACCCTATTTGGGATCTGTTCTATGCTTCCAATCAAGGAATATTTTCGACGGATGGAACTTTACGGGTTTTCTGTTTGCGTCAACCTGAGCAAGTTGATGAGGCAAATAGAGACGGTATGGGGAAAGTACCTCTTGAAACTCGAGAGCTACTTGCAAAGCCAGTTTCAGAGTTGAGGTATGAATATGCGCTTAATCTATTACAAAAATTTGGTTCCAATCAGTCTCGAGTCGGCCTTGGTTTTACTGAATTAAATGGTTTTATGCAGTAAGTCAGTTAGAGTTTCAGCTATATGTAAAACTTTTACTCAGATATTGTGACGAGTTAAGGAGAAACGTCACGTTATCCGTCCTCTTATTTCTAGGTATTCTGTTGTTTTAATTACCACCAGCAACGCTGGTGGTATTGAATTTGCTAAATTATAGCCTTTAACGATAAAGAGCCTGTAATTGATAGTTTTCCTTTGCTAGCCTCTTCTATATGTCCGCTCCACCAGCTCATCATTGGGCGGCGGCGTTCAAGGTAGTCAGTCCGGTTATAGGCGCTACGTACTTGGTTATCATCAACGTGGGCTAGTGATGCCTCTATTAAGTCACGGTCAAAGCCTTGTTCGTTGAGTGTGGTACTCGCTAGCGAGCGTAGACCGTGGCTAACTAATCTTCCTGCAAAACCCATACGTTTCAGAGCCATATTTGCCGTTTGGCTGTTACATGGTTTCTTTGGATCGCGATCTGAAGGAAAGATAAATTCACGATGGCCGCTTATCGGTTTCATTACTTCTAATAGCGCCAGCATCTGCTCTGTGAGCGGGATGCGGTGCTCTCTTCTTTTTTTCATTCTCTCAGCTGGAATGGACCATATCTTTTCTTCCCACTCAATCTCATCCCATCTAGCGCCTGAAGCTTCAGAAGGCCGTGTCATTGTATGAAGTTGCCACTCAATTAAACAACGAGTGGTACGCTTTATACTGGCATTGGCGATAGCTCCCATGAGCTCAGGGAGTTCTGTCGGTGCCAACGCTGCCATATTTTCTTTTTTGGGCTTTTTGAAAGCTGCACGAATACCGATCAACGGGTTGGCTTGGATGAGGCCACAGTTGGCAGAATAGTTCATTACCTCATTCAGTCTTTGAACTAAGCGCTTAACCGTTTCTAGGCTACCCTTGGCCTCTATTGGCTTAAGAAGGTCTATGACTTGTGGTGCAGTAATTTGTTTAACCGGTGTATCAGCAAGGGAGGGGAAAATGTGTAAATCAAGAGAACGCCAAATATCAACGGCATAGTCAGGAGTGATATCGTGCTTTTTGATTTCAAACCATTCTTTAGAAACGTTCAAAAATGTATGTTCATGAATCGCTTTGTGTTCCTGTAACTTTCGCTCTTTATGTTCCTGAGGATCAATTCTTTGTGCGATCAACTCTCTTGCTTCTAGAGCACTTTTTCGTGCTTGTACAAGAGAAACATCTGGATAGCGTCCTAAGTTGAGATTTGCTCGTTTGCCATTTGTTGGTCTGTAGTAATTGAGTTGCCATTGTTTAGAGCCACTTGGTAAAACCCGTAGTTTTAGACCTTGGCCGTCAACAAGGCTGTACTCTTTTTCTTTGGGCTTCGCATTTTTGACTTCTGTTGCGGTGAGCGGTTTCGTTTGTCTAGGCATGTTAGGAACCAAAAATAAGGAACATAATACTAAGGTTCCTACAATGGTTACTAAAAGTCAAAGATGTAGTGAAACGTCCTGAGATACCATGATACTATAAGTTGTTGATTTGTGGTTGTTGCAGGCAAGAAAAAAGACGTCCTGAGACGTCTTTAAACTATGAATTGGTGGAGCTGGCGGGATTTGAACCCGCGTCCGAAAATCATTCATCATTGGTACTACATGCTTAGTCGATCTTTAATTTCACCGTCAAACTGCGAACCGACACGCTATCTAATGGCTATCCTGAATTTATTTTAATGCTTTGTCTCTCAGGCGGGAGACGCGGCACGAGCTTGTTTGGTTTTGACTCTCTGTTATTCCCCGTCTTACGAGCGGAAGCTAGGGCAGAAAGGCTCTCAGCAGGGTATTAAGCTGCTAGTGCGTAGTTTTCGTCGTTTGCGACTATTTTTTTGCGGTTTGTTAACGAGGCCTACCGCACCTCGGCATGCACCTCAGACTTCAAAATTCCCGTCGAATCCAGAATCAGCCCCAGAGGTAGTTGGTGCATAGTACCAGAATCAAAGATTCTGTCTAGCATCAAATGGTTAAGTGGTTACAATTAGCGCAATGAACTCTTCATCACACGTGCTTTTTCTCTTGCCCAGTCTTTTTCTTTGAGATCATCACGTTTATCGTGCAGTTTTTTACCTTTTGAAACGCCGACTTTGATTTTGACCCAAGAGCGTGACCAGTATAACGATAGTGCCGTTAACGTCATCCCTTCGCGATTAATGCGGCCAAACAGGTTATCGAGTTCACGGCGGGAAAGCAGTAATTTTCGAACACGAGTTGGGTTGGCAACCACGTGAGTTGAGGCTTGTTGTAATGGAGTAATCGTCATACCCGAGATAAAGGCTTCGCCGTCTCGCAAGAAAACATAGCTTTCAGCAATATTCGCTTTACCTTGACGGAGGGATTTTACTTCCCAGCCTTGAAGCTCTAAACCTGCTTCCACTTCATCTTCGATAAAGTATTCATGGCGAGCTTTTTTATTGAGCGCGATAGTGCTACTACCCGCTTTCTTCGTTGATTTTTTCTTTACCATAGTGGATGCATTTTACGGATTGGTTAAAAGTTAAGGAATGTTTTTTCTTGCTGTAGCATAAGGATATCCCTAAGTAACTTCAAGCAGTTCAAGGTGCAATCTGTCAGTAAAGCGAGTCGTGAGCGGTATTTTGCGCTTTATTGACCCCATTGATTGGCATTGGCTCATGTTTAGACGGTGCTAAACGTTAACTTTGGTCAGAAAGCGCACTGAGCTTGAGGTGAGCTAGGGATAAACGTACAATTCGGACTATCGTAATCGCTGAGATAAAAGAGGAAATAATGAAGCAAGTCTGTCGCTCGGCTTTAGTATCGTTTAGTGCTGAGCAGATGTTTCATTTAGTCAATGATGTGGCGAGCTATCCCGAATTTTTGCCGGGCTGTTCTGGCTCACGCATTTTAGAGTCTTCAGCAGATAAAATGATCGCCTCGGTCGATGTATCTAAAGCGGGGATCAGCAAAACGTTCACTACAGCCAATGAGCTGCGTCCTGCTGAGTCGATCATCATGCATTTGGTTGATGGCCCTTTTCAAACTTTGCGGGGAGGTTGGTATTTTACCCCATTGGATGAGCATGCCTGTAAGGTTGAGTTGAAGTTAGAGTTTGAATTTTCCAGCAAAATGATTGAACTCGCCTTTGGAAAAATTTTTACAGAGTTGACCAGTAATATGGTTAATGCGTTTACCCAACGAGCGAAGCAGGTGTACGCCTTATGAGTATTGAGTCAGATAGGATTCATGTGGAAGTGGTTTATGCATTGCCTCATGAACAGCGGGTGATGACGTTAGTTGTCAATCGCCATATGACGGTAGAAGAAATCATTCAAACATCGGGCATTTTAAGTCTTTACCCAGAGATCGATCTTAGTAAAAACAAAGTTGGCGTCTTTAGCCGTAATGTAAAACTGGATGCGACGGTACGAGATCATGACCGAATTGAAATTTACCGTCCTTTGTTAGCCGATCCTAAAGACATTCGCCGTAAGCGTGCTGAGCAAGCCAAATTAGCCAGTTCAAGCGCGACTAAGAAAGCCTAGTCATGGTTTGAGGTTGGGTTTGTGATCGCTCGGTGAGTGATTGTTCGCCTTAACGACTAAAAAGCCCATCCAGATTATGAACAACTGGATGGGCTTTTTGTATAGTAATCAGTCTGTTTCAGATCATCAGTGAGTTGCTTTAATTGAGGGTTTCAAAAAAGGTGTCGCTAGGCTGAAAATCACCAGACAGTTCAATCAGTTGACCTGCATCATTAAAGTTTACGATTAGGTTTTTTTGCACTGATGGATTGTGACCGGGAGTATGATGGTAGATGTAGTACCAAGTATTAGGAAAGCCATTTTCGATCAGCATCGGTGAACCTAAAACAAAACGGACTTGTTCTTTGGTCATGCCAAATTTGAGTTGTTCAACAGCTTGTTGCTCAACGTAATTTCCTTGGTTTATATCAATACGATACACCAAACGTTCTAAAACAGAGCAGCCGGATAACATCGTCACGGCAAGAGGGATGGCAACAAGCCATTTGGTTAACTGCATAGGTAATATTCTACTACTGGTAAGTGTCAAAACTAGGGTGATAATAAACAAGCCCAGAGCAGAAGTAAAAACTTCACGCCACTCTGAGCTTGTTCAGACTACAAATTTTGAATTAGGTTGCAAACCTTAGCAGAAAAAATGTTTTTATTAAGCTGCAATCAGTAATTCTTTGGCATTCGCTAAAGTCGATGGTGTGATTTGACTTCCACCGAGTAAGCGAGCGAGTTCAGCGATTCTTTGTTCTTCACTGAGTTTGACCATTTGCGTTTCGGTCTTGCCGCCTTTGGTCTGTTTGGCAACAAACAGTTGATGATGACCACAACCAGCGACCTGAGGTAGGTGAGTAACACAAAGGACTTGGGTCGATTCGCCTAACTTACGCAGCATTTTTCCAACCACCGCAGCGGTTGGCCCAGAAATACCGACATCGACTTCATCAAATATTAAGCTCGGAGTATCAATTTTTTGAGCGGTAATGACTTGAATCGCTAGCGAGATACGTGATAACTCACCTCCAGAGGCAACTTTGGCAATCGGTTGTAATGGTTGTCCTGGATTGGTTGAGACTAAAAACGTTACATGATCAAACCCAAGCGGAGAGGGTTGCCCTTGATGCTGAACCACATCAATTTTGAATTGCGCTTTTTCCATACTCAGTTCATGCATACTAAGACTGATCAGCTTATCTAACTCCTTGGCATAACGACTGCGTGATTTATGGAGCTTTTCTGCGCAGCTTGCAAAGGTTTGGTAGTGGACAGCGACGTCATTTTCCAGTTCTTGAATTTTTTCTTCGGAGCAATCGAGCAAGGCAATTTGCTGTAAAAGTGCTTGATGATGTTGATACAATTCTTCTGGCAGAACATGGTGCTTACGGGCGAGCGAGAGCACCCGAGAGTAACGCTCCTCAACGTAAGACATGCGTTCTGGGTCAACATCAATGTGATCCAAATAGGCGCGTAACTCGTTGTTGGTTTCTTCAAGTTGAATCATGGCTTCGTTGAGCATAGTCGGCAGCGTGTTCAACTGAGCGTCCATTTCGGCCAGTTCAATCAAGGTATGGCTGACGGTCTGCAATAAGTTCAACGCATTCACTTCTTCACTTTCATACAGTAAGTTAATCGCTTTTTGGCAGTTAATAGCCAGATCGCCACTGTTGGATAATCGTTTATGCTCTTGTTCTAATTCGATGAATTCTTCTTCACCTAGCGCCAGTTCATTGAGTTCTTTGATTTGATATTCAAGAAGCTGTAATTGAGCTTGGTTCTGTTGGCTGTTTTCACGTAACTGTTTTAAATGGTGGTTAACTTGACGCCACTGTTGGTAGGCCAGTCGAGTTTGCTTGAGTAGATCAAGATGTCCGGCATATTGATCGAGCATAGCCAGTTGCAATTCGGGTTTCATCAGTTGCTGATGGGCGTGTTGACCGTGAATATTGATCAGCAGTTGGCCTAGCGATTTTAGTTGCGAAAGAGGGACTGGACTGCCGTTAATAAAGGCCCTTGAACGCCCATCTTTACTGATGATTCTACGCAAAATGCACTCTTTACCATCCAGTAAATCATTGTCTTCTAACCATCGTGTGGCGTGCAAATTGTTATCAAGAATAAAAGCGGCGCTGACTTCCGTCTTTTCTTCATCTTGACGCACCATGCTGGCTTCGGCTCGCCCTCCTAAGCATAAACTGAGAGCATCAATCGCAATGGATTTACCCGCACCCGTTTCACCGGTGATGGTGGTCATACCTTTAGACAGTTCAAGTTGCAGTGATTTTACAATCGCAAAATTATTTACACTAAGATGAGCCAGCATTTGTGCACCTGTATAATTAAACAATACTGTATATAGCAACAGTATATACTGTTTCTTTATACAGTAAAGTTGTCCAGGAGGAAAAATTTAACTCAGATCACGGCTGGTCAGTGGTAAACATTAAAACAACTTACTTGACCAGCCTAATTTATTACGTAATACACGATAATAGCTGTAATCTTTGGGGTGAATCAGCCTGAGTACATTTGGGCTTTGGTAAATATGGACTTCATCACCGGGTGAAACAGGCAACGAAACCTGCCCGTCGCAGCTGACTTCTTGAATCCCTCGGTTATCTGGTGATACAACTAACTTAATGCGTCGATTGCCATCAACCACCAAAGGGCGACAGGATAAGGTATGTGGAAACATGGGGACTAAAGTAATCGCATTTAAACTGGGCGATAAAATCGGTCCGCCCCCTGATAATGAATAAGCGGTTGACCCAGTGGGCGTTGAGACAATTAAGCCATCAGAACGCTGTGAAAAGGCGAAGTTATCATCGATATACACCTCAAACTCGATCATATGTGCGATTTTTCCAGGGTGCAGGACCGCTTCATTGAGCGCTGCATTATGGCTTTTTACTTGGCCATGACGATGAATTTCTGCTTCGAGTAGAAAACGGGTTTCTTCAATATAATCGCCAGCTAATACGGCCGTTAATTGCTCTTCAAAGTCATCCGGATTGAGATCGGTTAAAAAACCAAGGTTGCCACGGTTGACCCCAATCACCGATATATCAAAACGTGATAGCACGCGCGCGGCACCAAGCATGTTGCCATCTCCTCCGACCACGATGGCTAAATCAGCCACCTTGCCAAGTTCTACTAAGCTGGCAAAATGCTCGCTAGGGATATCGGTTAAAATTTCACGCAAACGATCATCAATCAGTACTGACTTTCCCATCGAGGTGAGCCAAGCGTACAGTTCGTTATGTGTCTGAATTGCTTGTTTATTTCTTGGTTTACCTATGATCGCGATCACTGTAAATGGATTTTTCATACGTTTTCCAACTGAATTGGGCTTGAATCAGAATTCTTCATCCCCATAATAAGGGCAAGTGACGCTTTTATGCGAATGTTTGTGTCAAGAAACCAAGATAATGTGGTTCTTTTGCACAATCTTGATAGGAATTCTGGAGAGATCATGAGCCAAGAAGAGAAAAAAATCCAAGAAGAAGAACTGCAACAAGCAGTAGAAACCGAAGCTGACGTTGTGGGAACCGATGCCGATATTGATTGGAACCACGAGGTTGACTCAGAAGAAGGCCAAGAAACGAAAATTGCTCAATTAGAAGCGGCGTTACTGGCCAGTGAAGCTCGCGCTAAGGAAAATCATGAAGCGATGCTGCGTGCCTTGGCTGATGTCGAGAACATGCGCCGTCGCTCCGAGCAAGAAGTCGATAAAGCGCGCAAGTATGCTCTTGGCCGTTTTGTCGAAGAGTTACTGCCGGTGCTGGATAATATTGAGCGCGCGATTGACGCGGCAGATTGTGAAAACGAGGTGATTAAACCTTTCCTTGAAGGGGTTGAGCTAACGCATAAGAGTTTTGTCGATGCGGTGACGAAATTTGGCGTGTCGGTCATTAATCCTGAAGGTGAAACCTTTAATCCTGAGTTCCATCAAGCGATGTCGATTCAAGAGAGCGCTGATCATGCATCGAATACCGTGATGTTTGTGATGCAGAAAGGTTATGAACTCAACGGTCGCGTTGTTCGTCCGGCGATGGTGATGGTTGCTAAATAACGTCGTTGATTAACAACGGGTTATTGTTGTTGAAGCGAAGTCAGTTAGGCTTCGCTTCTTGTTTGTGCGCCGAGCATGGCGTTGATCTAGGAGGTGAAAGTCCTCTACGGGCTCAGTCGAGCGGGAACCGTTAGCCTATGCAAGGGTGTTCATCGTGAGGTGAAATCTGAAGGAAGCAAATGGCAAAA
>NZ_VHTC01000041.1:0-22528 GCF_013048685.1 Vibrio sp. A8-1 | reverse complement strand
TTCTCCGTAGAACACCTGTCGTCGATATTTCGGTGCAAAGACTATATGGTATTTACAGTTCCAGCGCGTGTGCGCTAAGCTCTTTTCGTCCCCCATTGGGACCCCCTTTCAATTTTCGTTTAACTCTTGCAGTTGCCAGACCGCAAGAGTGTTTTAACAAATTGAAAGGGGCTTTATAACTGACTTATAGCTGAAAGCTTTACGGAACCCCCAGCCTAGCTGGGGGTTTTCTCTATACAAAAAAGCGCCTAAAAAGGCGCTATCAGGAATAAGAGGTTAGCAATTTACTCAAAGAATTGGCGCTATAAAAGCCCAGCTTCTTTGGCAAATTTATATAAGTTGTTATAGCCCAATGTGGCATAAGTCAACGGGTGAGCAATCGCAGGATCTTGCTCAGCTTCAACCACAAGCCAGCCCGTATAATTGACCTCTTTCAACACATGAAATACCGCAGGGTAATCAATACAACCATCACCCGGTACGGTGTAAACGCCTTCTAGAACAGAATCCAAGAAGCTTAATTTGCGATTTTTCACATCGGCAAGTACGTCTTTTCGAATGTCTTTGCAATGCACATGATTAATTCGCTCAGCCCAGCACTGCGCGACTTTTACCGGATCTTCACCAGCAAACGTCAAATGCCCAGTGTCTAATAGTAAGCCAACTTCAGGGCCTGTGTGCTTCATCAAGTTATCGATATCTTGCGCGGTTTCAATCACCGTTCCCATATGATGGTGGTAAGCGATCTGGACACCTTGACTTTGTGTGTATTGAGCAAACTCTGTTAGCTTACGGCCATACTCTTCCCAACGATCAGCGGGAAACAGTGGGCGTAAGTGAACGGGTGTCTCTTTTGCACCATGAATACAATTCGTCACTTCACAGGCGACCATCACTGTTGCGCCAAGTTCACGCAATAAGGTCAGGTGTTCTTGTACCGCTTCAATTTCCTCTTCCACACTACGAGTCAAGAGTTCCATGGAATACCAGCCAGAGACCAGTTTCAGATCATGGCTAGCGAGAATTGGGCCTAACACACTCGCCTGACGTGGAAATTTATTCCCCAGCTCAAAGCCTGCAAACCCCGCTTGTTTTCCTTCGCTTAAACAGGTTTCTAGCGATGTTTCGGCTCCCAGTGTTGGCATATCGTCATTGGTCCACGTGAGTGGGTTAATACCTAGTTGAACACTCATCAAAAGTCTCCTTTATTGCACTATTTTTCGCCGCGTTGACGCCATAGTGTGATTAAGTTGTGATAATTTTCTTTCACGGTATGAATCAGAGTTTGGTCATCCATTTGACCGGCTAACCACGCACGTGAGGGCTCTCCAAATAACGTGCGACCAACAGCAAACCCTTTCACGATGTTTTGTCCTGCTGTTTGTGAAAAACCATGCTGTAATTCTGCTTGCGGAGCATCTAAGCCCAAAATAACGACTCCTCGACAGTAAGCATCTCGTTCTTCAATCAACGTCGAGATCGCCTGCCAGCTCGCTTTATCTAATGGAGGAAGCTTCCACCAATCTGGCTTTATGCCTAGGTTATAAAAGCGTTTCATCGCTCGTAGATAGAGGGCATCTTCTTTTTCGATGCCTGCGGGTAAAATCACTTCGAGTAACAGCTCATGCCCAGATTGGCAACAGGCTTGATACACTTCTTGAATTTGATGTTCTTGTTGTAAACGCATCGTGTGATCATCTTCTGGGTTAAAGAACACCAGACATTTCACGATATGCTCAAGCGGCCAACTGACGAGTTGTGAGCCAATGTTGCCATGCTCCAGTTCCAGCGGGCGTGATCCCGGTAATTCAATAGGACGTGCAATCCACCATCCCTGTCCAGTAATGGCATTTAATACATCTTGACCAAAGGAGCTATCACACAATAACCCGGCTTGTCCTTTTTCCAGCCCAGCTTCAACGGCGACTTCTCGGCTGGCTTGTAGAATCAGTTTCTTCAGTGGCTTAATACGAGCGATGTCTGCCCCAACTTGCCGCGCCATATCAACAAATTGAATTCGGTGATCAAACGCCATCACGCAGAGCTCATCTCGTGTTGGAGATTTTCGCGTGGTGACACGATGGAGATGATTAAGCTCACTATCGAGATCAGGACGCTTCACTTGCTGAGCCCGTAGTAAGTAATTGTCCAGCTCGGCTTTCGTTGGCATTGCCGGAGCGCAACCATGGCGAGAAACCACTAACGCGCCACAAGCATTGGCATAAGCACACGCTTTTTCCCAACCTTCACCATTTAAGTAGCCACGCAATAAGCCCGACATAAAGGCATCGCCTGCTCCTAATACGTTCAACACATCCACTCGAACGCCATAAACGGTGATTCCTTGATCAAGAGTTTCGGGAATAACATCCGTAAATACGGAGCAACCTAACGCCCCTCGTTTACACACCAACTCAGCCTGAGAAACTTCACGAACGGCTTTTAACGCTTGAATGGTATCAGTTGAACCGCCGCAGATATGAAACTCTTCTTCAGTCCCAACTATCACGTCAAAAAGACCTAATACCTCTTGCAGTTGATCGGTAACTTTTTCTGATTCAATAAAACGAGTTTCACCATCGCCTAAAGAGGTGAGCCCCCATAACACCGGTCGGTAATCAATATCTAAGGCAGTTTTAACACCATTGCGACGAGCATATTTCAATGCCGTCAACACCGCTTCTCGTGTTTTAGGGTGAGAAAGATGCGTTCCGGTGATTGCCAAACAACGTGCAGAGGCAATGTACTCTTCACTGAAATCTTCCTTGCTGATCGCCATATCAGCGCAGTTTTCACGATAGAAAATCAGTGGGAAGGTTTCTTCATCTTTAATACCGAGGATCACAAGCCCGGTTAGCCGATCTTTATCTGTCAGTAAATGGCTGGTGTCACAGCCAACTCGTTGTAACTCTTCACGTAAAAAGCGGCCCATATGTTCATCACCAACACGTGCCAGCATGGAGGATTTTAGCCCTTGTACTGCGGTACCATAAGCCACGTTACCCGATGAGCCACCCAAATATTTACTAAAAGAGCTCATATCTTCTAAGCGGGCACCGATTTGCTGTCCATAGAGATCAACCGCAATTCGTCCCATGCAAATCACATCTAAATTCTTTTCTGTACTCACCGTTCGCTCCTTAAGTACCTCTGTGCTAAACAAGTCCTCTTTTCCCTTAGGGGGATAGACCGTTCTTGCCGTGTTACACTCTATTGCACAATCATTTCACAACACCATTTATACGGAATATTCATTTCACTTTCAATAAAAAATCACCGTAATATTTCATTATGTGATCGTGATGGAATTTTGATTTATAAATATTCAAAAATAGAATAAATACTTCAAAAGAAAAAAGAACTAATAAAACAATGGGATAGAAGGATTTAAATTTAGACGGGAGTCAAAACAGAAAAATGGAAGTGAAAAAGCCCACCACATTTCGTGGTGGGAAATCGGGGGTGGTTTCGTATTATCCGTTTAATACTGACGGGCTGTCGTTAATACTTGCTTAATGTCATTCGCGGCTTGCTCAATCTCTGGTTTATCGGCCACTTGAGCAGTACCACAGCGCCACCAAGCTTCATAACCATGGGTCATGGTTTTGGGTAACACTTTGATATCAATCAGGGTTGATACCGTCTGTTTTTTTGCCTCTTCAAGCGCACTGATCAGTTGCTCTTCGTTGTAAACTCGATAGGCTCGACATCCATAACTTTCGGCGTTCATAGCAAAATCCACCGGAACTAGTGGCCCGGTCAACGTGTTTGTTTTCGGATCTCGAAAGCGGTTTTCCGTTCCAAAACTCCCCATCCCTTGGCTCATTTGTAAATTATTGATACACCCAAAAGCGGCATTATCAAACAAAATTACGTTGATCTTCACCCCTTCTTGAATAGAGGTTTGTAATTCAGAATGCAGCATCATGTAAGAGCCATCACCTAATAAGGTATAAACGGGTTGATCAGGACAAGCGATCTTCGCCCCCACGGCAGCCCCAATTTCATATCCCATACAGGAGAAACCATACTCCATATGGTAGGTATCAGGTACTTTCGGTTGCCATAGCCGTTGTAAATCACCCGGTAACGAACCTGCGGCCCCGACCACAATCGCATCATCTTCTAAGTGTTGATCCAACAAACCTAAAACACGGGTTTGCGTTAACTCAGTATTGAGAGCGTCTCGATACTCACGCAATTCATCATCAAAATGCCCTTCCACCTCCGGTTGGTATTCTTGCCCTATTTGTGTAGCAAACAAACGCGCGACTTCTTCTCGCCACAGTGATTTCGCTTGCTTGATCTCATTGTGATAACCGCTGATGTAGCCTGCCTGAATTAAGTGGCTTGCCATCGCCCCAAGGGCTGATTTTGCATCCGCGACCACCGCAGTAGCATCAAGCTTACAGGCATCAAATTCCGACACATTGATGGTTAAAAAATCGACGTCTGGATGTTGAAATAATGATTTAGAAGCCGTGGTAAAATCAGTAAATCGGGTACCTACTCCAATCACCAAGTCGGCTTCTTTCGCAATGAGGTTAGCAGCCAAACCGCCCGTGGTACCAATGCCACCTAAATTAAGGGCATGATCATACACAATGGCGCTTTTTCCTGCCTGTGTTTCACCAAAAGGAATATGGAAGGTTTCGGCAAATTGACGAAATGCTTCGTGAGCTTCTGAATATCGAACTCCACCGCCACAGATAAGTAGTGGTTTTTTCTTCGTCATGATTAAGCGAACCGCCTCATCGATCATGGCGTCAGTCGCAGGTCGGCGATCAATACGATGTACTCTTTTTTTAAAGAAATATTCTGGGAAATCATACGCTTCCCCTTGTACATCTTGGGGTAAACAGATGGTGACGGCTCCTGTATCAGCAGGGTCGGTCAAAACGCGCATGGCATGAATCATCGCAGACATCAATTGCTCAGGGCGATTGATACGATCCCAATAACGAGAAACGGGTTTAAAGCAATCATTGGTGCTGATTGAAGCATCATAATATTGCTCAACTTGTTGAAGCACCGGATCTGGTTGCCGACAAGCAAAAATGTCACCCGGTAAGAAGAGTACAGGAATTCGGTTTGCGGTTGCCGTTGCTGCCGCGGTGATCATATTGGCAGCACCGGGGCCAACGGATGAAGTCACGGCATAAATTTTCTTGCGTTTATGCTGTTTAGCAAACCCCATTGCAATATGCGCCATTCCTTGTTCATTACACCCTTGGTGAACAATCAAATCTCCTGAATCTTGTTCTAACGCTTGCCCAAGCCCTACTACATTGCCATGACCAAAAATCGTTAGTACACCATGAATAAACTTATGCTGCTGACCATCAAACTCAACGTATTGTTGGTTCATAAATTTGACCAGCGCCTGCGCTGTTGTCATTCTTATTGTCTTCATCACCCGATCATCTCCAAAATTCGCTAAGAGAAGCATTGATACTGTTCCATCACTGTTCTCGTGACTTACCGCAATCCTGTTATTTCTTGAAATCACTATATGAAATATAAATTTCATTTCAATTTATATTTGGAATAAATTTGGCTTTTGTGATCGGAGTACAATTGTCAAAATTAAACGTAAATTTCTTAATGTCGCCGAGTTTTTCTCATGAACTCACCTTGAAATTGAAACATTTATTTCATAATATGAATAATTGAAAACTTAAACTCATTTCAACCAGAAGCAAGTCATGAAGAACAAACCACACCTAGATAACGTGAATACGCTGGGGAAATGGGCTTGCTAACCACTGAGGAACATCGCATGTCTACACTATTATCAAAGTATAAAGCGCCAGATAAAATAGGGTGTACGCAAAAAATAACCCCTGAGAATGCAGGCTGGGAATATGTCGGATTTGAAGTTTATGAATTGAAAACAGGGCAAAAACTGGTTCTACCTGCATCAAGTAATGAACTTTGCTTAGTTCTGGTCGCGGGCAAAGCAAGCATAAGAACAGAAACAGCGATTTTTGAAAACATCGGCGAGCGGATGAACCCTTTTGAACGAAAAAAACCATACGCTGTTTATGTTTCCGCTCAGGAAGGTTGTGAGGTTGAAGCATTAACGCCACTAGAATTGGCCGTCTGTAAAGCACCGGGTAAAGGAACCTATGCCACTCGGTTAATTACACCAAAAGATATCCAAGCTGAAGCACGAGGCCAAGGTAATAACCGACGCTATGTACATAACATATTACCTGATGATGTACCCGCAGATAGCTTATTGGTCGTGGAAGTCTTTACTGATGAAGGTTGCACTAGTTCCTATCCAAGCCATAAGCACGATCAATCTAACGAACCTCATGAAACGTATTTAGAAGAAACTTACTACCATCGCCTTAACCCTAGCCAAGGTTTCTGCTTGCAGCGTGTTTATACCGATGATCGATCTTTAGATGAATCGATGGCGGTTTATGATAAAGATGTGGTCAAAGCACCAAAAGGTTATCACCCTGTAGCGACCATTGCCGGTTACGATAACTATTACTTAAATGTCATGGCTGGCCCTTCAAGAAAATGGTGCTTCACTTGGGAGCCAGACCATGAATGGGTCAATGGTCCGGTTTATAAGGCCAAACATGCTTAGTTGGGTATTTTGATTGTTATATAAAAACGTCAGCACTGATTGCTGACGTTTTTTATGCTAAGGATAAATCCGCTACTTACTCTTTGTTTGCAGAATCATGAAAAGCGAGCGATACAGCAAGAGTTTGAGCTAAACACAAGGAAGCGGCTTGAGAGCGAAATGCATCCACCTTTGCTTCTTTCACCACAAAACAGACATCACTCGATGAGGCTAATGGGCTAATTTGACTATCGGTAATGATAATTTGCTGAATCGCAGAACCGACTAATGATTCACTGATTGCAGTCGTTTCTTTTGCATAGGGTGAGAAGCTAATCACAATCAATACATCATTTTCTTCAATGGTACTCATCTGCTCTTTAAACATGCCCCCCAATCCATCAATGAGGAAAGCACGCTTGTTTAAGTGGCGCAATGCATAAACAAGATACGATGAAACAGAAAATGAACGACCTAAACCCACCACATAGATATTCTTTGCCTGAGCGAGAATCTCAACCGCGCTATCCAAATATTCAACCGGGGTTTGCGCCGCTAACTGATGCATAGCATTGCTATTTGCTCGTGCAAACTCTTGTAGAATATCCATCGGGCGTTCTGGTGGCGTGGTATCCCCTTCCATTTCTTTCAATAACCGAACACGATCCGTATAACTGGACGTCTCTTCTAATAAATTACTGCGAAATAGTTGTTTCATTTCATTAAAGCCACTGTAACCAAACGCATTGGCAAAGCGGATCAAGGTTGACGGTGGAACATTCGCTTGCTCAGCAATGGCGGAAACCGTTTCAAAAGCGACACTGTTTTTATTATCTAAAACATAAGCAGCCACTTGTTGCAATCTTTTGCTGAGTTCACCATAACGAGTACGGATTTGATCTTCTAATTCACTTAAGGTTGTTGCCGATAACATTCCAACACTCCATCATCTCTTTTAGACAATCTTATTCAAAATAAAACAACAATGAAATTTTTTTTCTGTTTTTATACGAATAAAGTAAAAAATTTAGACCAAACACGATTTTGTAGCGTTCATTTTTCAAGAGAGCTGACAGCAATATGCATTCATCATAATGAACGCAATACCAAAGGTCCCAAACACGGTGTTTGATCTTCACAAATTTCCTCGACCAACGCCAGAAACAACTCGCCAGTAGCCACTACATCGGCAAAAGCATTATGCGCGAGATAAGGAGGCAACCCTTTCTGTTCTCGAATATGAGCCAATCGTAAATCAGGATACATTATCCCTCGATACTTAATAAGCGAGCGTTCTAATCGCATCGTATCTAAAAAGATCAGGGGTAAAGGGAGTGAATCTTCTAGCGATAGCAACTGACGTAAAAACTGCTTCTCAATTTCAGCGCCATGAGCAATCACCACTTTCCCGCTTAAACTTTCGACCAAACATTCAATCAGCTCATGACGTGAAATGCCTCCGAGCAATGTTTCCGGTACGATATGGTTAACGACCGCTGTTTCTGCCTCAATACAGTGCTCAGACTCAACATAATAATGCTGAGCCGTGGCAAGAGACATCACCGGGTAATGAATGTTGATCATCCCTACCGATAAAATTTCATCTTGCCTTGGATTGAGCCCTGAGGTTTCAAAGTCTAACACCACACACTTTAGCTGCGATAACGGGGTATTAGGATCAGGGTACGGTTTCTTAAAAAGTGGCAGGCAATGAGACGGAATTCGAGATCGCGCCAAAGCATGACATCGTAACTTATCACTATTGCTGAGCGGGTGTTGACGACGAAACCAATGCTTTATCACCGTAAGCGCCCTCCTGCATGATACCGTTGTTTCGCCGCCTCTTGATAACGAGCAATAATTCGAAATGCATCTTTAAGATGGCTACGTTCAAATGCCGTCAACTCACCCGGCGCTATCTGATTATTCAGGGGTTGCCCATGTTGTACTTGTTCACCTTGATGGTGAAAGCGAACTTGATTGATAAAGTTCAACGCTTCTTGTAGCTCTTGCTTGCTGCCATGGCTGATCACCCCAAGTTTTGCCGCACACGCTAATCTTCTATGCGTTTCCGGTACAAAACACCCTGCATTTAAGGCATAAATTCGCGCTAACTCAATAAGTAAATTCACCGCTTGCTGTTTAATATTAAGCACTTGGCGATTATCCCCATCTTTGGTTAACACAAATTGACGAAACAGGCCTAGTGGCGGACTAACGCGCAAAGAGTTTGCCACCATAATAGAAAGAAAGCGCTGGTTTCCTCGGACACAAGTCAGCAAGGTTTGGTTAAGTGCCTCAACCAAAGGTTTTGCTCCGTATAAAAAACGCATGTCCAGAAATACGCTGATATCGAGCAATGACTGAGGTTCAGGCAATACCACCCATTGCCTGAAGTTTTTTTGCCATTGCTCTAAAGAGACGCACCAGCGAGCCTGATTCGCCATCATTTCTCCTGGGCAAAATGGATAACCACAGGCATCAAGCCCATGGCAAACAAACTGTGCTAATTTGTGAAAATAAGCTTGCTCATCATGGTTGGCTTCTCTGGCCAATATGATGCCGTTATCTTGATCGGAATTTAAATGCATCTCTTGGCGAGCCTGAGATCCGGCGGCAAACCAAGCATATTCCATCGGAGGTGGGCCAAATTCACGCTCAGCCAATTGCAGTAGCCGTTTATTAAAGGCATCGGCGATCAAGGTCATCATCTGCTGGATAATGGTGGGGGCAACACTGGCAGAGAGTAATGCATCAAATACAGCTTGTCGTTGAGGAACCAGACTCACTAGCTCAATCAAAGACTCCTGCCGGTAAATTCGGCTGATCAGAAACACCGCATGAACATGGCTTTTTTCTGTCAAACTGGTGGCGGTTAATACCCCGACAACCTGCTCCCCCTCCAACACTGGCAAGCTTCGTACATTGTGTAACATCATCATTTCCATTGCTTCAAGCAACAAAGCATCAGACTGAATGGTTTGAGGATGTTGAGTCATAATTTGACTGATGGGCGTATTTAACGTTAACCCTGCCGCAATGACTCTTTTGGTCATATCTCTGTCAGTGACCACACCGACTAATTGATCATTATCCATCACTAACGCACTGGAACGGTGACTATTGACCATAATTTGTGCCGCTTCTTGTACCAGAGTATCGGAATGGACTTTTGCCACACTACGATTCATCACCTCTTTGACACGTTTTAAATAGAGCATTTCCTCACCGGCCCATTTCACACTGGAATGAGCCAAACGCACCGATTCTTTGGAAGAGAAGTGATTTCTAACCGCGGGGTTATCTTGCATGAGCTGTAACAGAACCCTTTTCGGAATGCGATACAGTAACGTATTTTCTAACGCCACTAGCTGGTAATCACACTCACCCGTACGATACAACTGGCTAAAACCGAACAGATCACCATCTGCGAGTCGAGCCCGCAAGGTTCCATCCGCGTGGCATTGCTCTACCGCGCCTGTTCGCACAAGGTACAATCCCTGCCCGACAATATGCTCTCCAGCAAGCGGTTTGCCTTGCTTTAAATAGAGAATATCCACTGCCGCCGCTAGGGCTTCTTGCTCTTGTGTTCCTAATCGCTCAAAGGGATCAACCGAAGAGAGATAACTAACAATATTAGGTAAAAGTGAACGTTCCATCGCAGAGCCTATTTCTATCAATGAAAATCGCTCAATCCTTTTGCGAAAAGATTGAGCGGTATACGTATTTCACTCTAGTAAGCGGCAAGGTAAAAACTTGTCACTATTGAGCGTCTTTCTGAGCTTTGATCATTTTGGCTCGTGGACTACGCATTAACTCACGGAAAATGATCCAGAAGACATACCCCAGTGAACCCATAGCCAATAAATAGTATCCAGTCATGATCCAAGTTGGCACATTATGCGCTAAAAAAACATACATAGAGACTGAAGCTAGCGTAATCAATACCGCCACCGCAGGTGTCATAGACCAAGGCGTAATATCTACTTGTTCGGTATAAACATCTTCATGATCTTCCTGAGGATAGAAATACCCAACCGTCAACATAAAGACAACGTTGGCAACAAATAATAACCCAACAAGGTGGAAGAAGTGGATGTCTACTTGGAAAACAAAGTTAAACAGAATATAGGCTGACACACCAAAAAGTAGCCCAAGTTTAGCGGCAATGGCGGGAACATGTTTGGTCAATAACCCGACCAGTACCACACTGAGAATCGGCGAGTTAAACAAACCTTGTAACTGCTGGATAAGATAGAACAGGCCATCTGGTGCGTTGGCAACTAAGGGGGCCACAATCATAGAGATTAACGCTAAGCTTAGCCCTAGCCATTTCCCAAGTGACACCGTTTGTGCTTCCGTTGCATCAGGTTTAAGCGATTTTTGGAAAATATTGACGGTAAATAGGGTCACCGAAGAGTTTAACCCGCCACTAAAGGTAGAGAATACCGCGCCCACTACCACTGCAGCGAAGAAACCGACCAACATTTCCGGTAGAACCAATTGTACAAGGCTAGGATAAGCATGGTCAGGGTTATCCATCTGCCCACTGAAAACATGGAAGGCAATAATACCGGGTAAAATAATAATACTTGGAATCATCAGTTTAAAGAAAGCACAAAGCAGTACTCCTTTTTGTCCTTCTGCTAGGTTCTTCGCCCCCAAGGCTTTTTGTACAATGGACTGATTGGTACACCAGAAGAACATATTGGAGACGATCAACCCAGTAAATAAGGTCGAAAATGGCACCATCGAATCTTCAGAACCAATCGAGTTAAATTTTTCTGGGTGAGCTTGATAGACTTCCACTAAGCCGCCCCAAATATCACCATTGCCCACATAAGCCAGAGCGAACAACGTGACCATCAAGCCGCCAGTAATTAACCCAACACCATTGATAGTATCGGCTACTGCAATCGCTTTAATGCCACCAAAAACAGCATAAATGGCCCCTATCGTACCCACACCCCAAACCATTAGCCATAAAGCGGTATCTTTATCGACACTAAATACATTGGATACTTGGAACAAACTTTCCAAAGCGATCGCACCGGTATAAAGCACAATAGGTAGGAGTGAAATGACATACATGGCTAAGAATAGAATCGACGTAATGGTCAGCGTTTGTTTATCAAACCGCTTTTCTAAGTATTCAGGAATGGTCGAAATACCCAGTTTTAGATAACGCGGTAGAAAGAAAATCGCAAAAAGAACGATGGTCATGGCTGCCATCACTTCCCATGCCATGACAATAAAACCAGTACGAAAAGATAAGCCATTGAGTCCGACGAGGTGTTCTGTAGAGAGGTTCATCAGCAACATGGATCCGCCAATATAAACCCCAGTTAACGACCGACCGCCGAGAAAATATCCTTCTGTTGAATCAGTAAGGTGTGCGTTGTGAGTTTTATAGTAGGCAAATCCCGCAACGAACAGCGTAAAACCGATAAATGAAATAAAAGCGAGCATGGTTCCTCCAAAAGCTTTTATTACGCCCAGCACCTTTATATCTCCATGCTGGGCGATAAATTAGCCAACCTGATTAGCGAAGGCTAATGACGATTTACAGTGTAATTTCACGTCCTGAGTGCAGTGATTCCAACGCTTTATCCGCGAGCAATAATGCTTGCTCACCATCATAACCACTGCATTCAGGCTTCGCTCGGCCAGATAACACATCCACAAAGTGCTGCCATTCTGCGCGATACGCTTTTTCATAACGCTGTAAGAAGAAGTGTTCAGGTTTTGCGGCCAGACAGCCTTGTTCGCCCCAAACTTCCACCACATCTTCATGGATATTATTAGCGCGCAGTAAACCTTTTTCGCCATGCAGTTCAATACGTTGATCGTAACCGTAACCAGAGCGACGGCTATTGGTAATCGTCGCCATCGCCCCTGATGGGAATTTCATCACGATGAATGCGGTATCAATATCCCCCGCTTGACCAATTTCAGGATCGACAAGATTACTGCCTTGTGCATAAATAGAGACAGGATCTTCTCCCATGATAAAACGAGCCATATCAAAGTCATGAATCGTCATATCTCGGAACATGCCACCAGAAACTTTGACATATTGAGCAGGAGGTGGCGATGGATCGCGGGAAGTGATCAGCAGTGACTCCGCTTTACCAATGACACCCGCACTCAGTTGTTCACGCACTTTTCGAAACTGTGGATCATAACGGCGATTAAATCCGACAAAGAGAGGAACCTGATGCTCTTTGACAATGGCTAAACATTCACGGACTCGTTCAATATCTAAATGGACAGGTTTCTCACAAAAAATAGCTTTCCCAGCTCGTGCAGCCAGTTCAATCAACTCTGCATGGGTATCCGTCGCAGAGGCAATCAGCACCCCATGGACATTGGGATCAGCCAGAGCTTGTTCTGTGGTTTGAATGTTAGCGCCATATTTATCGGCCAGTTTTGATGCACCATCACCATAAGGGTCAATGACAGAGTAGAGGTTGGTTTCTTTATGTTCCGCGATATTGACGGCGTGAACTTGTCCAATTCTACCAGCGCCAAACAAAGCAATGTTATACATAGGGTACTCTCCTTCTACAGGATGTTTTTATGATCTTTTCATTGAAGCTTTACCGCATAACGAGTGTTGGCTTTCTCACTTCATTAATGAGCGGAATGGAAACAATGAGTTCTTGTTAATAACAAACACACCATAGCAACGAAAAAATAATTCCACAATAATTTAAAATGAAATTTTTATTTTGTTTTTGAGAATTGAGAGTATCGCAACATTTTTGCTCACCATGAGCCTTGAGGCTGTATTCATTAAGGATAATATGAGAGGAATTGAAGAACATTGATCAACAAAATAGAAACATTATTGATATATAAAGGCTTTTTATTACTTTCTTCACAGAATAGGGAATGATATGAAATAAATATTTCATATCAACTAAAAACCGCGCGCATTTCCGAACGATCTCGAACAAAAAAGCCACAATATGATCGCGCTTCTCTTTGTGGCTTTCGTTCATTGGTGACACTTCACGCTTCTAGTGCGAATGGATTAGAAATCTGTCATTAGCCGTTTATATTCCATGTCATCCTCATACATTTTGTGGAAAATAGTGTATTTCATATCATAGAAATGCTTAATTTTTTCGGTCTGTGGCGTCACACTTTTACTGATACGACTCATCGCATTCATGGCATCTGGAATGTCACTATAAAACCCGGCGGCCACGGCTCCTAACATTGCGGAGCCAAGAATGACAGCTTCACTCTCTTCTGGTAACAAAAAAATACATCCTGTCGCGTTCGCATGTTCTTGCAGAAAAATACTGTTCTTGGTACCTCCCCCACAAGCCATGATGGTATCAATTTCGTAGCCTGAGCGGTTCATGACTTCGATAATATGGCGAGTTCCCAAAGCGATTCCCTGAATAGTTGCCAAATACAGTAATGCCATATCATCCATGGTTTGGGACATTTTTAATCCAGTAACGGTCCCCGTGAGATGCGCATTAGCTCGCGGTGAACGATTGCCATGAAAATAGGGCAGTACGTGAATGTCTTTGGTCAGAAAGGCAATGTTGTCTTTGCTGCCCGCTAAACTCAGTAAACGATCATTTAACAACTGGTAGACCGTTTTTCCTACTTTACCCGCTTGTATCTTGACACTGTCATACAGTGGATGAGAAGTAATCACATGATCAATTAAAGCGCCGGTTGCAGACTGACCGCCTTCATTTAACCAGTACCCCGGGATCATGGCGCTGTAGTAAGCTCCCCATACCCCATCAATAAATCGAGCGGTTTTTGAAACGGTCATGTGACAAGAGGAAGTGCCACCAATTAAGGCTAACCGCTTATTAAAATCCGCTTTATCCCCTGTCATTCCTGCCGCACCTAAAACACCAATTCCCCCCGCATGGGCATCAATGATGGAGGTCGCAACGGCCGTTCCAGCCACTAAACCGAGATCTGAAGCCGCATGAGCGGTTAACCCATTTCCTACTGGTTGCCCCATTGGCAAAATACGTTCGCCAATCACTTTCGCATTACTGTCGAGTAAATCATCAAGACCCACTTCTTTGAAAAAGCTTTTATCCCATCGACCTTCATGGCCCAGATAGGTCCACTTACAGACGGTTGAACACAATGAACGACTATCATCAAAGGTAGCTTTCCAAGTTAAAAAATCCGGCAAATCAAAAAAATACCCCGCTTTTGACCAAGTATTCGGCATGTTTTGCTTTAGCCAGAGTAACTTTGGGGTTTGCATCTCAGGTGAAATCCGATTCCCCACATAAGCCAGCACTGGATGTTCTGTTTTATTAATGCGATCGGCTTGAACGATGGCTCGGTGATCCATCCACATAATAATGTTCTGTTCACTACGCCCTGTTGGGCTCACGGTTAAAGGTTGACCATGTGGGTCCAACACCACCAGAGAACAGGTCGCATCAAACCCTATCCCTTTGACTTGAATCGGGTCGATATTGGCCTGAGATACCGCATCTTTCACCGCTAGGCACACCGACTGCCAGATATCTTCCGACGATTGTTCAACAAAATTGGCTTGTGGCTTAAACATAAGCGTATCGCGTTTCGCTTCACCCACTTTATGTCCATTGGCATCAAATACCCCAGCTCGTGCGCTACCACTGCCTACATCAACGCCGATAAAATAAATACTCATAGATTTCACCGTTAAGCCTTATTCTTTTGTAAGAAAATAAATAAAATCAGGATACCGCCCCATAAAGCCATGGTGAGATAGCTGCTCACTCCCAGCAAGTTAAGGCCGCTTTCTAACGTTTGAAGCACGATCAAGGCAAGCGCAATACCAATAATTCTCCCAAAACCGCCATCAGGGTTAATACCGCCTAACACCGACGCTAAAATGGCAATCAGTAAATAAGATTCGCCATATCCGGCTTTAGCAGAATTGAACTTTGCCATCATGACCAATGCTGCCACCCAACATAATATGGATGAGAGGACATAAACCGCTAAGGTGGCCTTTTTCGTATTAATCCCTGAAAAACGGGTGGCTTTTTCATTCGATCCCATTAAATAAATAGTTCGTCCTAAGCGGGTATGCTCTAGTAGAGCCCAAAGCCCGATCGCAAAGACAGCAAACAAAATAAGAGGCGTTGGAATCCCCAAAAAGGTACCATTTCCTAACATCAGCAGTGTATTGGGGAAGCCAGAGATCACACTTCCTCCTGAAATAAGAACATTTAGCCCATTGATCAATGTCATCATTCCTAGTGTCGCCAAAATGGGAGAAACACCGACATAGGCAATTAACGCCCCGTTAAACAGCCCAATCATGACCGCTGTTGCCACGCCTCCAGCCAAGGCAATCACCAGCATCGCCGCACTGTCTGGTGCTTGAGTAATGATGCTCGCCATAATCAAACCGCAGGCATTGGTCGTGGCAATAATGGATAAATTAATGCCTCCGGTTAACATACAGACTGCCATTGCCAGCGCGAGCAAACCCAATAATGGCATTTGAGAGGACATCGACTGTAGGTTATTAAACGAAAAGAAAGATGGACCGGCCAAAAATCCCATGGCTAGTAAAATACCCCCTAATATCACCAACAAATAGCGAATATTTTTATCCGTCGGTAATAGTAGTTTATTGAGAATTGCTTCCATTATGCCCCCTGCATCGCTTGTTTTTTCTCGTTGATCGCCGTTATGCTAATGCTGCATACAATGATTAAACCGGTTACAACGGTATGCCAATAAGAAGGAATCCCTAGAATCGTTAATCCATTTTTTACAATTGCCAGTAAGATAACCCCAAGGATCACTCCCATTAATGTTCCCTTTCCTCCTGTCATACTGGTTCCTCCCAGCACGACAGCAGCGAGCACGGTCAACTCAAACCCCATCAGTGAATTTGGTGCAACCGACTGGGTGATTTGGGTTTGCACGACTGAAGCGATGCCCGCCAGTGCCCCCATATACCCATAGACAAATAAATGAATACCAAAAAGGTTAATACCAATCCGGCTCGCCGCATCAGCATTGCCACCTACCGCATAAATTTGTCGTCCTAGGCGTGTTTTCGTCATTAAAAAAGAAGTGGCGAGAACCATCACAATGAGCGTCAAGATCGGAAGTGACAAGCCATAGTCATAGCCATCACTCCCTGTGAACGTGAATAACTCGATACCATTCATAAACCAGTCGGGAAAACCGTATAACCACTCACCATTGCTGACATAAATCAGTAAACCAAAGAAAACATTTAAGGTGGAGATGGTAATAATGATGGCGGGCACTTTTAACTTGTAAACAAGGATCGCATTGATCATTCCCAGTAAAATCCCCACTACGGTAGCAATAGCAAAAGCAAGCATAAAATTGCCACCGAGAGCTAAAATGTAAGTCGCCATCACATACTGGGCTATCGCCGCCGTAGCAGGAAAAGAGATATCAATTCCCCCAGCGATCAAAACAACAAATAACCCACAAGCCATGATGCCAAGAATGGCTGAGCTGACGGACATATCGAATAAGTTACCTAAGGTCAGAAAATCTTCAGAGGTCGCCGTTAGTACTCCCACAATGAGAACAATCATCATCGACAGATAAAATTCATGATGTTTCGTTAACGGCGTGAGAGAGCAGCGAAATGAATTAACCATTGACGGCCTCCATAATCTCTTGTTCGGTGGAGTAAGCGGGGTAGAAGTCATGAGTAAAACGTCCTTCTTTCATCACAATCACACGGTGACTGTTATAAAACACTTCAGGGATCTCATCACTGACCATGATGATGGCCATTCCTTTTGCGGCAAGATCTTTGGCGATGGCATAAATCGCCTCTTTATTGGCGACATCAACGCCAACGGTCGGAGAGTCAAGGATCAGCACCTCAGGTTCTGCCGCTATCCACTTTGCGATAGAAATGCGCTGTGCATTACCACCAGAAAGGCTAGTCACTGGTAATTGAGGGTCAGCCACTTTAATTGAGAGTGATGAAATCAAAAGCTCCACCAGCTTATTCGCTTTGATGTGGTCGAGAAAACCCGACGGTTTTTGCAATCGATCCAATACCGCTGCCGTAATGTTGTCTTGAATGGTTTGATCCATAACCAGCCCAGTCGACATACGATCTTCTGATACATACCCAATACCATGAGCAATCGCCTCTCGGTTGGATTCGAAGAAAACCGGCTGTCCGCTGATCAATATCTGACCACCATCTGGTTTTGTCATACCAAATAACGCCATACATAACTCCGTTCGGCCAGCACCCAGTAATCCCGTAATAGAAACCACTTCACCCGCGCGAACAGAGAAAGAAATGTCACTAAATTGCCCTTTTTTCGTCAGGCCTTTGACTTCCAGTTTGATCTCACCTTGCTCGTGGTAAGGTGCCAGCGGAGTAAATTCAAAGCGCTGCCCCGTCATTAAAAAGGCCAACTTGTCACTGTCAACATCACAGGCTTGATACGTTCCAATCGTTTTTCCATCACGAATAACGGTAATTCGATCAGAAATTTCCATCACTTCATCCAATTTATGGCTCACAAAGACGACCGTGACGCCTTTAGATTTGAGATCGGCAACCACATTAATCAGATGGTTAACTTCCGTGCGAGTTAACGATGCGGTAGGTTCATCCATGATCATTAATTTGGCATCCGATGCCATAGCACGACAAATTGCCACAAGCTGACATTCAGCAATAGAGAGCTGTTCAACCCTTTTGTCTAACGCCAACTTCACGCCGACTTTGGCCATCGCGGTGAGTGCAATGTCTCGAATTCGTTTTTTTTGCACCAACCCTTTCGACCACTCAATGTGATCTTGAATAGCAATATTCTCTGCAACGGTTAAGTTGGGAAATAATGACAAATCCTGATAAATCACTTGGATGCCGTATTCAATCGACTGTTGTGGGGTAAGCCTTGCATAACTTTTACCGCCAAGGATGATTTCTGCTCCTTTCTCTGGCGCATGAACACCGGAGATCACTTTAAATAACGTACTTTTACCACAGCCATTTTTGCCCGCTAAACAATGCACTTCACCTTGATTAAAGGTAAGATCAATGTCATCTAGAGCTTTCACTGAACCAAAATGCTTTGAGACATGTTTAAGGGTAATAAAAGGAGTACCTGACATAAGAATTTCCAGAAGTCAAAGGGCGGCGTTGCACCGCCCAAATAAGTAGAGGTAAAACGTTAAGCCGTTAAAAACCTAACTGACGAGCGTTAGTGTTATCCACTTCTAAGATTCTATTGAATTTGATGACACGATTTTCGGTATCAATGTCCGCCTCACCAAGCCCTTCAACTGTCACGCCTTTTGAGACATCTTTTCCTTCTAGCATCTGCTTCGCAACAGCCACCATGGCATAGCCTGCATCAGCGGGGTTCCATAAGAAACCCTTTTTAATTTCCCCACGAGCCAAATAAGGAGCCGCTTGACTTGGCATCATGATGCCCACTACGCTGATCTTATCTTTTGCTCGTTTCTTTCTGATCGCTTCACCAGCACCAATACCGCCAAGTGAACCATAAGAAACAATGCCAGACATGTCTGAGTGCGCTTTCATCAAATCATTAGTGGCAGCATAAGATTGATCGATACTTTCCGCCACTGGCATACGGCTAGTAACTTCATACATATTGGGGTAGGTTTTTTTCTGGTAATCAATGGCTAAATTTGCCCAGTTATTATGCAGAGGCACCGTTAATGAACCCACATACACGGCATAACCACCTTTCTCTCCCATATTCTTTGCGAGTTCATCCATGGTCGCTCTCGCATAGGCTTGATTATCGATCGTTTCGATATCCCAATCGGCACTATGACCATCGGGAGATTCGTGGGTCAAAACAATAATGCCTTTTTCACGTGCTTTCTTAAATACGGGCTCAAGCACGGTCACATCATTAGGGACAACAGTAATCGCATCCACACCCTTTGCGATTAAATCTTCAATAATTTTCACTTGCTGAGCGGGATCTGGCGTAGAAGGACCCAGTTGGCGTGCATTCACACCAAAATCGGTGGCAGCTTGTTCTATCCCTTTATTCATTTGGTTAAACCAAGGAATACCAGAGACTTTTACTACGTTTACAATCTCGTAATCTTTCGCTTGTGCTCCCGCAGCAGCAATAGCAAGCGTTAATACGGCGGCTTTTACTAAGACCTTTTTCATCTTCATCAATCCTTTCTTGTGGTATGTAGGGTTAAGGTGAATCGATGAAAGAATGTTAAATCGGATTTCAAGACAATATTGATACCCAATAGAGAAAACGTGATGCAGACACGAATATGTTAATATCTAGTTAATATAAAATCTCATATCAGTAAAAATCATAGGGAGGTGTAAAATTACGAATAAAAAAGCCATGAAAAAGATCAATTAATTACCCTTTAATTAACAAAATAAAAACAAAAACAAATCAAAAAATTAAAAAAACAAAAAAATAGTCAGTAAGCTCTTAGCCTAAAAACCGTATTTTGATAAATATATGAATAAGATCACTTTTACTCTTCAATACCACCATAATTTTGACTCTTGAACGAACAAAAAACACTCAACAACGAATGTTATAACCGCTTTATTCTCGTTTTTTTGTCACTAAGTAACCGGTTATTTGTCCTAGAATTTCAGTTTGCAGCCCAATAAACAAAAAGCCATCGCGCAATGCGATGGCTTCATAGAGGTTCATGATGTACCTGATTAGCCTATCAAACCTTGTTTCGCCAAGTATTCATCGTAGGTGCCGTGGAAATCGTTGACGCCTTGTTTAGTTATTTCAATGATCCGTGTGGCAATAGACGAAACGAATTGACGGTCATGGGAGACAAACAGCAAGGTGCCTTTGTAGTTCTCTAACGCCAAGTTCAACGCTTCAATCGATTCCATATCCATGTGGTTGGTTGGTTCGTCCATCAACAAAATGTTCGGTTTTTGCATGATTAACTTACCAAATAGCATTCGACCTTGTTCACCACCAGAAATCACTTTAACCGACTTTTTGATGTCGTTTTGTGAAAACAGCATACGACCTAAAATGCCTCGCACCGTTTGCTCATCTTCCCCTTCGTTTTTCCACTGGCTCATCCAATCCAATAACGTCATATCTTCACTGAAATCATGAGCGTGATCTTGTGCGTAGAAACCGATGTGATTGTTTTCAGACCACTTGATCATGCCTGCCATCGGCTCCATTGCACCTGCTAAGGTATTGAGCATGGTTGATTTACCAATCCCGTTTTCACCGATGATGGCGATGCGCTCACCCACTTCTACCATTAAATTGACGTTATCAAACAGAATATTATCGCCATAACCTTGCTTTAGACCTTCAACTTCTAACGCATTACGGAATAACTCTTTCTTTTGATCAAAGCGAATAAACGGAGATTGACGGCTTGATGGCTTAACCTCTTGTAGCTGAATTTTATCCAACTGCTTTTGACGCGACGTGGCTTGCTTGGCTTTTGAAGCGTTAGCAGAGAAGCGGCTTACAAAGGTTTGTAGCTCAGCGATTTGCGCCTTTTTCTTTGCGTTGTCAGCATGTAAACGCTCACGAGCTTGTTCAGCGGCGCTCATGTATTCATCGTAATTACCGTGGAAAAGACGCAGCTCACCATAGTCTAAATCCGCCATATGAGTACATACGGTATTTAAAAAGTGGCGGTCGTGAGAAATAATGATCATGGTGCAGTTACGCGCCAGCAGTACTTGCTCTAACCAAGCGATAGTATGCATGTCCAAGTTGTTGGTCGGTTCATCAAGCAGCATGATTTCTGGCTCGGCAAATAACACTTGCGCCAGCAAAACTCGAAGTTTCAGACCAGGAGCGACTTCACTCATTAAACCAAAATGCTGCGCTTCAGGAATGCCAAGCCCAAGTAGCAACTCTCCGGCGCGAGCTTCTGCTGAATAGCCGTCCATTTCAGCAAATTCAGTTTCAAGATCGCCCACTCGCATACCATCTTCATCGGTCATTTCCGGTAACGCATAAATGCGGTCGCGTTCTTCTTTTACTTTCCACAATTCTTTATGACCCATGATCACTGTATCGACCACGGTATAGTTCTCAAAAGCGAACTGATCCTGACCCAGCTTTGCCATCCGCTCGTTGGGATCAGTGGAAACCGTACCAGAAGAGGGTTCAAGTTCACCGCTAAGGATTTTCATAAAGGTGGATTTACCACAACCGTTTGCGCCAATCAGGCCATAGCGATTGCCATTACCAAATTTAATCGAGATATTTTCAAATAATGGCTTATCGCCAAATTGCATGGTGATGTTTGCAGTCGTTAACACAAAAAATTCCAAGTTGTCGGATGATGATAAACAAAAGGTTAGTTTTACTTACCTTTAAAAAATGCCGCCAATGATAGCATTTTTTGTGACAAATATCACCTAAATTTGCAGACAAATCGTTTATCTAACAAAAATAGACAATTAGCGGTAATCAATATGAAAAATACATCCAATTTTGAATACAGCATTATTGATACAAAATGATCATTTAAAATAACAAGGGTTAATTTTTAGTATAAACACGCTCGGGACGACCAACTTTACCGTATTCGTTTTCACTAATAATAAGTCCATGAGTGGCACAATATTCTAAATATCTCCGAGCTGTGGTTTTACTCACACCAGTATGTAGACTCACTTTTTCAACGGTAAATTTATCGCCACTATTTAAAGATAATAGACGAATAATTTTATCTAATGTTATCTGCTCTATACCTTTAGGTAGAAGGCTAACTTGCTGCTTTCTGTGCTGAATATTAAATAACTCATCAATGTATTTTTGATTTAAATTATCATAAGCTTTCATTGGTAAGCGTTCACCGAGGTATCTTGACTTACCATGCCTGAAGAAGCATGTGCAGTTTATAGATCAAAAACGTTCGGGTACGGTTTCTTCTCAACGACTGACGTGATGATTTCACTCAGAACTGACA